>CBHXZU010000039.1:0-16038 GCA_966125105.1 uncultured Prosthecobacter sp. | reverse complement strand
CGGACAAAGACGTTCCGCTCGGGCATGGCGGCCAAGACGTCCACCACACGCCGCGTCAGCAGGCAAAAATCCCCCGCATCGAGCGGAATCTCCACCTCCGCCACCGCCTTGAGGAGCCGATAAAAAAGCTGGTAGGCCGCGCGTTTGAAAAAGCCTTCCTTCCTTTTTCGCCGGACGGCGTATACGACATCATATCCTTGGCGGATGAGTTCCAACCCTGCCGGTAGAACTTCCGGCGGATCTTGGAGATCCGCATCCATGACAGCAACAACCTTCCCTGAGGCATAGCGAAGCCCAGCAGAGACTGCCGCTTGGTGCCCAAAGTTACGCGAAAATGACAGAACTTTGAACCGCATGTCAGCAGCATGCATTTCTTGCAGGCACGCTAGCGTCGCGTCCGAGGAACCGTCATCGACAAAGACGATTTCCCAGCCACCGTCGTAGTATTGGAGATTGTCCAATGCGGAAACCAACCGCCCGCGTAACAACGGCAGGGCGGCTGCTTCATTGAAACAAGGAATAACCACGCTCAGAGCAACAGCAGAGTTTGGATTCACAAGAATATGCGCAAGGAAGGAACCGAACGATTCGCGGCAACTCTTGCCGAAACGCGACTTCATCTCCAATTGTTTTCTGCCTCAGTGGAGCGGCCCCGCGGAGCGACGGTTTGATCCTTGACGCGACGATGCTCCCTTTTCATTCCACCTTGATCATGCGGATCAGAACGATCTTTGCCGTCGCTCTCCTGTTGCGCCTTGCGATGTTCCTGTTTTCGCGCCCATGGGCGGCTGATTTCCCAGCGCGCTTAACGATATCCGGAGACCCATTCGAGTATGTCGTGTTAGGGAAATCGCTCCTCAGTCGCGGCGAGTTTTCCCTCACCTGGCCGGCGGCGATGCCCAATGTGCTTCGCCTTCCTGTTTACCCGCTGTTTGTCGGCCTGACCTCAGGTGGCGGACAACTATCACTTCTATGGGTGAGTGTCCTGTTTCAGGTTCTCATCGACTCCGCGTTCGCCGCTTTCCTGGTGAAGGCGATTTGGGACGTTTTTGGCAGTGAGCGACTCGGTCTCGTTTCGGGGATGATTTACGCCGTGAATCCGGACGCAGCATTCAACAGCACACAGCTGTTCGCGGAGTCGATTTCCGTCTGGCTCCTCGTAGGCGCCGTTTGGGGATTGCAAACGGCAGCTCGACCATCTGATTCCTCGTCGCTTCGGAGGTTTTTAGCGGGTGTTTTCTGCAGCGCATCGCTAATTCTTTGCAAGCCGGTCTGGCAATATGTCTGGCTCGGCCTACTCATCTACCTTGCCGTCTATTGTTGGAAGAATCGACGCAGCCGTCGCGCAGCGTTTCTATCGATCGGGTGGCTAATCATCGTAACCCCTGGCCTGCTGTGGGTGAAACGAAACTACGACCATTGGGGGGTCGCTTCCCTCTCGTATTCGAAAGGATATACTGAACGATCGATCGCGCAGGGCGTCGCCGAGTGGGGCGGTGCCGTCGACCGCATTCGAGTCCCGACCTTTAATTACGAGCTTCAGCTTCACTGCTTGGTGCCCGATTTCTCGCAGCCTGATTTTATGCCGCCCCCGTTCAAACAGGTAACGTCCTGGAATCGGCAAGGAGTAGCAGACGAGTTCCGCGTGTCGCGCGAGCTGTTCGTGAAGGCAACGCGGGAACTGCCGGGGACGTATCTCAAATTGCACGCGTTAAGCACGGCTTACACCTTGCTAAGCCCCGGCACGAACTTCGTCGCCCGTTTCTACGGGGCAGAGCGCAACAAGGCTCCCGCGTTCGCCAATTTTGGAACCTCCGGACTGAATACCCCGCAAAAGTTCACATCTTTCCTCAAACAGGCCCTATCGGAGCCCTTCCCAATTATGTGGACCAGCTGGGTCCTTCTTTTCCTGGCTGCGTTTTACTTCTTCAGTGTCGCAGGTATGTGGTCTTACTTCAGCGAGTATCGGCAAAACATCTGGTGCATTTTTCTCCTAGCAGGTGGTTGCCTCATCTTTTTGATGGGTCCGGCCGGCACGTCTCGATACCGCTTTGCGCTACTCCAAGCATTCCTCCCTATTTGCGCGATGGGCATTTTGCGCTGGAAGAATCAACGAAACCGGAACTAATGCACAATCAATCCTTCGCCGGGATTTTGATTCGGCGGTTATCAGAGTGACTCGCGCGGTTCGTTGAGGCCGAGTGCTGCGGCAACTTTTCTATCGCAGATACATGCGATATATTTCGAGATACCGCTCAATCACGCTTGCGTAAGAAAATCGCCGAGTGGCTGTGGCTATGTTCTCCTCCAATCGTCGCTTCTCTTCGGGCGGCAGATTCACGATTTTTCGAAGGACTCGGGCGAAGTCCTCCGGATCGCCGGAATGGAAGAGAAACCCACATTGGTGCTCTTCGATAAACTCCTTTAAGAAACCTGTGTCAGTCGCGAGCGAAGGCCGCGAGTGCTGGAACGCCTCAAAGAGCACGCCAGAACCCTTTACATAGCCTTCCGCATACGGGAGCACGACTATATCGCTGGCACCAAAGATTACCGGCACCTCATCCGCGCTGATGAACCTCTCGATTACCTTGGCATCCGGATACGCATATTTTTTCAACAAGGATTCCGGATCATTGCTGGAGATTGTCTTGCCGGCAAAAAGCAGAAATACACGTGCATTTGCCAAACGCGCACCGCGAATCACTGTCTCATAGTCTTTGCCTTCTCGATGGGTGCCGAACATCAGAAGGACGATATTTCCCTCTGGAATTCCGAGCTTTTTGCGCGCTGCAAGTGGCTCTTCGGATCGCCGCTGCAGTTCGATTGCATAGTAGACTTGGTGCACATGTCCACCGAACACCCTTTCGTTCCACTGCCGCATCTGCGCCGTTTCACAGAACATCGCCAGTTTGCCCGTTCGCATGGCCGAAATCATCAGCCAACGTTTGACCTTTCCGAATAAGCGACCCAAGACGGGCAAGTTAGCCGGTGCCGAATCCAAATCGCGCACCTCTCCCCACAAATGGTAAAAAATCGGCACCGGACTGAAATGCGCCGCCACGAATAGAGTCAGAAAGGTGGCGTCGATCAGGTGCCACGCATCGTAGCGCTGCTTTCGTTGCCTCCAGAATAAGCAAGCAAAGCAGAGAATTGATTCAATGTTATGTGCCAGGGACGCCTGCCAATTCCGTTTCCACGACTGGCGCCATTTCCATTTCCGCGAAAGCACCGTGATGAACTCTCTCGCGCTGCCCGCCCGCGGAGTCATGATCGGGCACACTGTCGTAATCACGTCCACAATGTGCCCCTTGGCCTGAAACGCTTCGCTGAGCCCCTGCGCCATTTGCCAATGATGCCCCGCATAATGAGCATACGGTGAAACAAGCGCAATCCTAAGCGGCCGGTCCATTCAGTTATCTTTCTGGCGTAAATGCACGCGTTTCTGCAGCGATCTTTCGATATAAGCTAAGGTGTGCCTCGACTATGACCTCCAAACGAAACTGATGCACGCCTTGCCTCGCGTCGCGCGACATCTCTGCCAAAAGACACCGATTAGATAGAACCTGGTCGATCCGATCGGCGAGTTTTTCGATGTCGCCTGTCGGAATCACATACCCATTCGAACCCGGTCGGATCAGCATAGGCAGCGGACCGAAATCATAAACAATCGATGGCGTGCCCGCTGCTAACGCTTCGGCGATGACCAGGCCCATCGTTTCATAGGGCGCCTGGCTGGGCATGACGAAAAGAGCTGTCTGCCGATGCATTTCCGCGATCTCTGCAGTGGTTCGCCACCCAAGAAACTTCACCTGGCCTGGCTCGAGTTCCCGCTGCACGAACGCCTGACATCTCGTGAGATACGTGATGCCCTCGGCCCCCGACGGCCCTCCGACAACCGCTACAGGAATAACGTGCCCGCGTGCCCGCAACAGCCGTGCCGCCCGCAACAGATCTAGCAGTCCTTTTTCCGGCGAAATTCGGCCGACAAACAATATACCCGCCGGTTGAGGCGCTTTATTCACTTCGTAGAACAACGGGTGGACAATGTTAGGGATTGGCGTAATCCGCGCAGACGAGCGCTGCTGCACGTGGCGGCGCACGTGATCTGTAATCGTTATGATTTCCCTGGCTTTCCGCAATGTCGCAGCTTCCACAGCCCGCGCGACCGAGAACGCGAACTCCATATGCCACGGCCGGGGAACTCCGCTAAGAAATTCATGTGGTGTGATTACGCTCGGGTATTGGGAGAAAGCAGCGAAAAATCCATAGCCTTCTAGATTGCGAATTCCGTGGACGACCTGAGGGCGAATGCGGCTAAGCAACCGACGAACCATCAATAGCCGCGGCAACCAGGCGATCGGCATTCCGCTGAGCGGCGGAGCTGGCAAGAGTTCCAACTTTGTCGATTTACCGATGGAGACAGATTGTTTCCGCCTTATTGCCTTGGAAAATGAGATTACATGGAGGTCGAGTTCGTCGCTCTCAGCGAGGCCGCGCGTCAATAGCCCTTCCACTGACGAAAATGCCTCGTTGTCGAGTTCACCTTGAACCCGCCAAGCGTCGAATTGCACTCCATGGCGGGCAAACCAACTTGGCGGGTAGTGGCAAAGAACAGCGACGCGAATCACGACCGGAATGAGGGAGATGAGCCCCTCGCGTCATCTTTCGTTCTGTGACCAACGGCCGAAAGCCGCGAATGGAGTGTCGCAGCTAGGTGAATCGCGCACGTCGTCCCCGGGACAGCGTAAACCTGGTGCTTGCGCGCGAGTTGATGGAGCGCCTCAGGAACCTGGAGCCCGGGATTGCAGAACTGGTTCTTGCGATAGTCGTGCCAGACGATCGCTCCGCCGTCGCTAAGCACGGAAAAGGCGATCTCGGAGTCAGCCATCACCTCATGGATGCGGTGACCGCCGTCGATAAAGATAAGATCGAAGGGGGCTTCTGCTGAAAGCGCTTCCTTCTGTTGCGAGAAATCGCCCATCCGCAAGCTCACAAGCGCGTTTTTGCTCAACTCCTCTCGATACTCGGATTCGACCTTCTGGATGTCGTAACTGACGATCTCGGCTGTGGGCTCGTTAAGCATCAACGCATAGGTCGTTCTTGCTCGATACGTCCCCACTTCCAGGATTCGCTTTGGCTCAATCCATCGCGCGAGCTGAAGCAGGAATTGAATGTCGTCCAGCGGGGCATCCTCCCCAAACGCAATCTCACGCACTCCAGGCAATATGATCTGCGAGCGGCGGAACGCCCACATGAACCGTTCATCGACCGACGGTAATTTCAATCGATTACGTTCGGCAATAGCCTGCCAGATTCCGCAAGCGAGCGGGCTCCTCTCAAATCGCGGATGCAACCTCCAGAACAGTTTGTGCAGAGGTTTCAATGCAGGCCGCAGCTTTCGAAGTGTCTGGATCATGAAATGCGCGGGGCAAGTTTTCCCGGACCCGGGAAATTGACGAGGGCAAAAATGCGGTATGGAGCGATCCTCGATGCGCGCAAGCCACCGACGGGACTCACCATCCCAATGATATCGTGAGATCTGCGTGAAAGAATGCGACAAATCCAGCCGCAGAGGTGCCGGCATCCAAGGACCGCGTTCAAGGCGCGGGCGGGCAAACGCGCGTTGCGCCATACAATCCGTCGACTGCGTCAAAGATGCGTGTCTTCGTTGCGCTGCGGGATAGCCCCGGAATGCCCGGTGCCCGGGCGACATCCTCGATCGCGCTTTCCGCGGCGCAAAGGCTCTTTACAGGGGCAGAATCACTCACCACGGTCCCGGCCAAAGTCGATGGGTCGAATTAAGCACTTTGTCCGCGGAGTCGCATCAGGCTACGCAGCGATCGCGGCCAACGTAATTTACACGATAGCGTCCGTTCCCCTGGCGTTGCACTATTTGCCGAGAGAACAGTTCGGCCTTTGGGCGCTTATCATGCAAATCGCCGGCTACCTCGCTCTCGCAGATCTCGGAATGTCGGCCTCGATCGCGCGTATTCTTGCCGAAGCCAAAGACGACAAAGACGGCGGTCGTTATGGCTCGATTTTGAAAACGGGCCAACTCGTCGTCACCATTCAAGGACTGCTCGTCTCGGCTATTGGAATTGGGCTCGCGTTCGCTTTGCCCCGCCTGCTGCAGATCGCTCCGCATCTGCGCGGCGAGTTTACGTTTTTCGTCGGAGCGCAGGCGGTACTTACAGGAATTCACTTCTTCACCCGGGTGTTGGGCGCCCCGTTCTGGTGCCACCAACGCTACGACATCACCAATCTGAGCTGGACCGCCGGCTACGTGCTTTCGTTCATCGTGCTCTGGGTGGGTTTCCACTCGGGTTTGCGACTCGGTGCGATGCTGCTGGCCAACATTGCGGAATTCATCCTCACAACGACGGTCGCGACGATTGCCTCATGCCAACTCAAATTTTGGCCATCGCGCGGCGCATGGGGCACGGTTAGCCGCCCGCTCTTCCGGGAGCTATTCGGTTACGGAAAGGACCTCTTCCTCATGACTTCTGGCGTCCAACTCGTCGCAGCCAGTCAGGTAATCATTATAACGCGGACGATGGGCTTGGAGGCAGCTGCAGTGTGGGCTGTCTGCACGAAAACTTTCTCCCTCGCGCAACAATTGGTCGGTCGGATTTTCGATTTTTCGCTTGGAGCGTTCTCAGAGATGCTGGTCCGCGATGAACGAGCCCGGCTCGAGAAGCGCTATCGTGAGATCCTCGTGATCACGGCCTCCACCGGAGTCTTTGTAGCCAGTGTGGGGGCGCTCTGTAATAGCGGTTTTGTAGCGCTTTGGACTGGAGGGCGAATTTCGTGGTCGCCTTGGAACGACCTGTTGATGGGCGTGCTTCTCGTAGTGCGACTCGTCACGCGGTGCCATGTGGATTTCGTGGCTCTCACCAAGAATATCCGCTCCCTAAAATATTTGTACCTCTTCGAAGGTCTCGTGTTTGTCGTTCTTGCACTACTCTTTGCAGGAACAGGTGGATTCCCGCTCCTCATCCTCCTCGCAGTCGTTCTCGACGTAACCATGGTGGGCATTTACAGCGCGCGTCGTGTGGCCCGGTTTTTCAAACGAAATACCGCGAAGTTTACGGGAAACTGGATTTCCTGGCCAATCCGCCTCTTGGGCGTGATGGCGATCCTCGGAGGACTTCTCATTGCCTTGACCGTCGGGTGTTCACCGCAAGCGAGGTTTTTCATAGCCGCCATGATTTCTTCGCTGGCTGGGGCATTCTTTCTTTGGACCGTCGGGCTGGACGATGGAATCAGAATGGAGATTAGCTCTGGCATTACAAAGCTTTTGTCACGATTGCGACCAAGGGTGCCATGAGACAGAGCATACCTTTTGGCGGAAGAGCGCGAATCGAGACGGCATAGCGTCGCAAGTGAATATCCGCTCCTTTCGCTACAGTCTTGCTGCGCTATTGCGCGCCTGCGGTCCGCTCTATCGCGGTTTCGTGGTATCGCGGCAATTCCTCACCGATCGTGCGCTTGGTCTTGCCCGTGTGCTCTTTCGAAGATCGCGCACATGGGGACCCGCCGTCGGAACTTTTTCGGCATTGGAAAAAGTGCGGTCAGAAGCGATCGAAGGCGAGGTAGTCGTGGAGAGCCAACAACTGATTCCCGCGGCGAAAGATTCCGTTCGCGAGTGGCGCGGCCTCGGACAGAATGGCCGACAACCGTGGCCGATCTTCTGGTCGCGGCACAAGAATGCGAGGCTCGTCGGGCCGAGTTTGGCGTTGTTGGACGAACGGAAACTTGTGCTCGTCGAATCCGTTTTTGGCCCAGAGTTCGCGATCCAGGATCCTTCCTACCGTTACCTGCGCATTGATGCCCCAGTCCACCTTCCGGGCGTATGGACCAGCCTCATTTCACGTTGGTCGAAGAACTATTACCACTGGCTCATGGATTGCCTGCCACGTCTTGCCCTACTGCGACGCTTCCCAGAAAATATTGGCGTTCTCGTTCCTGCAGACCTGCCGTCCTATGCCGTAGAAACACTCCAGCTTCTTGGTGTTCAAGATCATTGCCGGCCGACGCCCGAAAACCATCTGATAATTGATGACTACTACTTCTCCACTCTCACAGCGATGAGTGGGTGCGACAATCCGTATGCAATATCCTACCTTCGGACCGCATTCCTCGGCAAAGGCGCCTCGGACACGGCCCTTCCGAAACGGTTTTATATCCGGCGAAGCGGCAAACCACGCGGGGTCGCGAACGAAACGGAAGTCATTCAGTTCTTTGGAGAGCGCGGTTGGGCAATCATCGACACTGAAACGCTGTCCTTCCGGCAGCAGATCCTCTTGTTCTCGCAAGCTGAAGCCTTCTGCACCATCCATGGAGCAGCCATGACTAATCTCGTATGGTGCAAACCAGGATGTCATGCGATCGAGATGTTCGCATCCAATTTCGTCAATGGTTGCTATGAAGGAATTGCTGCGTATGTGGACACTCACTACCTTCCGTTGATCTTCGAAGGCGATTCTCAGTTGCGCGCCATCGTCGATCTATCCCGGCTTCGGAAAGCAATGGATTCATTGACGCCCTCCCCGTAGTTCGCGCATCGCTCCAACTGTGCCACATGTTTAACCCGTTTCGCTTCTTCACTCGGCCTGAGTATCTCTTCCGCCCATCGCAAGTCCTCCAGCGATTCCGCAGGCTGCTCTCGGGTCCTCCCCAGACGGACTTTGTAACGCTCAAGATGCCTTGGGGGACTCCGCTTCGGGTCCGACCAAACGAGGTCATTGGTGTAAATATCTGGTCTTACGGGATCTTTGATCTGATCGTCGCTGAAGCGATCGCCCGCCTTTTAGATCCATCCGAAACTGCCGTGGATATCGGTGCGAACATCGGGCAAATGACGAGCCTGATGCGCCACATTGCCGGCCCGCATGGGCACGTTTACGCTTTCGAGCCACAGGAAGCAGTATTCTCCGAGCTACAGTATAACATGAATGTTGTGAATCCAAGTGGTGCAGAAGCCCCCGTGACGCTTCATCAAATCGGGCTCAGCGACACGGATGGGGTCGCCCATCTGGATACCGGAGAACACTGGGCAACCAATCGGGGCATGTCGCGGATCGTTACAGGAGACGCCGCTCAGACGAGTGGGACGTCGCAAATCAAAGTGAAACGGCTTGATAGCGTCCTCCCATCGCAGACAAAAATTGGTGTATGCAAAATCGACGTGGAGGGACATGAGTTGAGCGTACTTAAGGGCGCTTCCCAAACGTTGGCGGAAACGCGGCTTCGCGATGTCATCTTCGAGGATCTAGATCCTTATCCTACACTTTTACATCAGCACTTCCGGCGGGCCGGGTTCTCTCTGTTCTCACTTCACGTTTCCCCTTTGCGACCGTGGATTGAGGAATGCGCCGAACAAAGCCCCGGAGGTCGGTCGGCAGAAGCCGGTAATTATCTGGCGACACTCGAACCGGAACGAGCGATCTCTCGCTTTCGTCGCGGAGGGTGGTTCGCGCTGAAACACCGATAACTTTCACTCAGCGCACTCGTCGCACTTTCTCGCCTCAACTCATTCCCCCATTAAGCGGCGCACTACTCGTCTCTGGCTGCGAGAACGGAAAGCACGAATCAGGCGGCGCGCGGCGGTTCGCATCAATCGATACTTCTTGTAGCACTGCCAGTTCAACCATTCGCGTGGGCGTCCCAAAAACGACTCGCTGAAGCGATGTTCTCGAGCGGAAAAGTCCCGCGCATAAGCCAAGAGTTCTTCCCGACGCTGATCGAGCACTTGATCACGCTCGCCATTGATAACAAGGCGAAAGACCGCTTCGAGCACGTCCGTCTCGAGTGCAGCATCGGTGAGCTTTTCGATGCGTCGTCGTCCCTCGTCGGCCATTCTGCGACGAAGTGTATCGCTTTGCGCAATGTCCTGAAGCCTGCGCGCCATTTCCGGAACGGTAGCACAGACGAATCCCGTGCGGCCGTTGTCCACAAGTTCCACCTGCGCGTTATCGCCCCAAGGGGTAGATCGCGCGATGACCGGCAAACCAGCCTGCATAGCCTCCGCGATCGTATAGCCAAAACTTTCGCCAAAGTAAGTGGCATGAATCATTACGTCGGATGCCGCATAAATCCCGTTCAAACGATCGAAGTTCGCCGTCGCAGGCAACACAGTGATCCCCTCCCCTTTTCCTCGAGCCAATAGCTCGGACTGCATTTTCGCGGGAGGCTCCATGAGCACGAGTCGTAAATTGGGAGCCCCCTTTCGTGCCATGCAATACGCTTCTGCCTCCCATTTTGTCCATTTGCCGGGTCCCGGCTGGCCAACACGCAATGCGAGAACTTCATCCTCGCGTATTCCAAGTTCGGCGCGCTGCGTCTCTCGGATGGACCTTTCGAAGCTCGGTAACGGCAATAGGGGATTATTCAGCACGGTGCAGTGGCTTGCGCTGGAATGATCGAGAACACGATTCCCTCGACGAAACGCCTGCACCGCGCTGGTACGGGACACAAACATGCGGTGGCGAACCGCGCTGTCACTCATCGGCTCTTCGAAACGCCCGAAAATATTCGATTCGATCAACGCGGGACGTCTTCCAGCCATTCTTGCCAACGCAGAGTAAATCGGATTCGGGATTGGATATCCTGGAACGTGCTGGTGAATCACGTTGGGCCTCCCTTCTTGCAGATACTTCTCGAATGCAGAACTCTCGTGTTGTCCCTCCCAGATTTGGACCCCTGCTGAAGCCAGGTAATCCGCCCGCGCGCCCTTGCTCGGAGTGAGATAGTCAACTGCGTATCCGCGCCGCGCGAGTTGGACCGCAAAAATGGAGGCAGCTTTCTCCGTCCCACCAATTCCCGAGCCTGCCCAGATAGCGATCCGCATGAACGACGACTTGCGAGGCTCTGGCAGACGTTAGGAAGTCACCGAATGGACTGGCCGCCCTTTGAGAACCGGTAACGTCGTCTCAGGAAGGCTCAGGTTACTGACGGTTGCGGTAAGAGGCTCCTCCGCAAATGTTCGGCGCATCAATGCCAGAAATCCTGCCGTTAGGATAGCAACCGGCATATTTGAATCATAACCGCCTACCATGAAGGTGAATTCCAGCGGCACGTAAACCGTAGGAATCACCATGAAAAGCGTCACCGGGAACATTGGGGTATTGCGGGTCTGTTTGATCAGACCTAATGCAGTTTTCACGCTCAAGAGCATCAGCGCAAGAAGCAGAATGAGCCCAACGACGCCACCATAACGAACTGCCGAAAGAGGTCCGTTGTGAAAGCTTCCTACAATCATGAAGAGCTCCTGCTGTGCGCCACCCAGAAAGCCCGGTCCTCCGAGCCGCATGGTTTCCATGATTCCGAGCTCATGTTTCGTGAAGCCAAAGCCGTCCCCAAGCCACTTATTCTGAATCCACTTATCCTCAGTCAGCACCATGTGCCACATATCATACCGCCACTGCGCTGAGTCTTTGGCATCACGGACAGCCTCGGAATCCCAATCGCCAGGAAGAAAGGATAAGGCACGTTGTGCCGTCACCGGCAGCCTGAAAACTCTGCCGTTTCCCAATACGGTTGGCACAAGGGTCACAAACGCGAGTAGTGCGAGTAGGACGAAGTCACGCACCCGTCGCTCTCGAAAATATGTGCCGAAAAACACGGCGGCTGCGGCTTTCAAGACCGCAGTCCGATAACCGGAGAGGAGGATCCCAACCATGGAGAGCCCAAACAAAATTGCACGAATTGGCCAGAACCACCACACGAACAACGTAAGAGGACGATAGTAAGAGCAAAGGGCTATCGCCCCTAAGATGCCAAGTTGACCCAGAGGCACAAAACGAACGTAGGCTGGGTCCACCGCGTCCGGCGAATCGGGAACAGGCGAATCCAAAGCCGGGCCAAACCCGGAATAGAACTCTCCAAGGAATCCCGCGACTGATGGAGCAAAGTACCCAATCAATTCGGCGCCCGCCTCTAACGTCGTCCCCAGGAGATAAAGCAGGGGGACACGCATCAAATTCTTCCTATCAGACGGAGCGCTAGCCAAAATCCAAAAACCGAGCGTCGCAATCGCGATGTCCCAATAGGGCCGTCCCCCCACCATCTCCGATCCGAATGCTTTCGCGCCAACCGGGTTGCGAACGAACATCGTAGCAACGTAGATCACGTTCGCGACCACGAACCCTTCGAGAAGCGTGAACTGCATTCTGCTGCGCACAATCTTCAGCGCGCGAAATGCAAAGAACGCGACGAAGATAACGATCACCGCCAGATCCCGCAACGTAACCGGAATAGGAAGCGCAACTAGTTTGCCGGAGAACGCCCAACAAAACGGAATCAAGGTCCAGATCTTCTCGCGGAAGCTCATACACACCGCGATGATCGCCAGAACCGTAAAGATCAGACCAAGCTTCTGAAAGTTGCCTCCGCCCGCAAGCATCCCACAGAAGACCGCAAAAAAAAGTCCTCCTCCTACCACGAGGATCGTTCGAATTCGGTCGGTTATGCGATCAAGGTTCATACGGAGACACGCTCATGAGCCCGGACACTCGCCACGAGCAGCAGACCCCTCTGGGCGTTAATTTCCAGAGATATCCAACCATTCGGGATGTTGTTCAGCATGCGCGGCAATTTCAGCGAGGATGTCGTGGGTGGGGGTTTGGGGCCTCCAGTTCCACTGCTGGAAAGCCGCTGCACAATCCAGCACCATCCATGGAATGTCAAAGGGCCGTGTTCGAGGATCGGAAACTACTGCATGGAAGCCAAACCGGTCTGCGCACCAATCGCTCAACTGGGCGAGCGACATCGCGCTTGTGAGGCCGCCACTCACATTTTGAATACGGGAAACCGATCGCTTTGGGTCGTTCAATTGCTGCCAGAGGAGCGCCGCCAAGTCCCGCGGGTGCAGGCAATCGCGCACTTGGTGACCACCCCCGTCGAAGCCAATATAACGCAAAGGGCGGCGGCGCAGATAAGCATTGATCCAGTAGGAAAAAATGCCTTGGTCCGCTCGGCCAAACTGCCCGGGCCCAGCCAGTACGCCGCACCGATTGATCCACACTGGGAGCCCGAAACTTTCGCCGTATTCGAGCGAAAGAATCTCCGATGCGAGCTTCGTTGCTCCATAGAGGGAAATGGAAGGATTCGTAGAAAAGTCTTCGCGCACGCCGTTGATGCTGAGACCTCGCGGAAAATCCTGTTCCGGATTGGGGACAAAGGCTTTGTTAGACACCGCGACTTCGAGCTTGGACAACGGCTCAACCGAATAAACGCGGCTGGTGCTGAGAAGAAGAAATCCCGCGCCACTCTGTTTGCAGTACTCGAGCAGATTCATCGTTCCGAGCAGGTTATGCTCCACCAGTTGGCGGCTGCTCGTCTTGCCGTCCACACCGGCCAGCACGCTGGGATTGGCTGCGGCATCGATGACCCAGTCGGCCTTCGGAACAGAATCCAAGTCTGAGGCATTGCGAATGTCCCCGTGAATGACGCGCACTCCTCGTTGCAACAGGGCTGGACGGTTCAACTCACTTCCCGAGCGAATGAAATTGTCGAGACCTGTGATCTCCAAGCCTGGCGCTAGATCGAGCAAAGCTTGAATGATCGAAGAGCCGACAAAGCCGCACGCGCCAGTAACGAGGATTTTCATGGTGTGCCGGCTAATCAGCTGCCTCCCGCCAAAGCCGCGTGGATCTCGCGGAGAATCGCGTCGAGGTCGTACCGATATTTCCAACCCGGGAAGTGCGCCTGAAACTTCCGCACGTCGCTGATCCACCAGATGTGATCGCCGATGCGATTCTCCTCCACGTAGGTCCAATCGAGCTTTCTCCCGCTGATGCGTTCACCCTGCTCGATGGCTTCCAGCATGGAGCAGTTCGAATGTCGGCTGCCGCCCAAATTGTAAACTTCGGCCACGCGTGGCGCTTTGAAGAACTGCCAAAATGCCTCGACCAGATCGTGGCTGTGGATGTTGTCGCGAACCTGTTTGCCGCCGTACCCGAAGACGCGGTAGGGCCGGCCCGTCACGATGCACTTCATCAAATACGCCAGGAATCCGTGCAATTCCGTCCCCGCGTGCGCCGGCCCGGTGAGACATCCGCCTCGGAAACACACCGATTTCATCCCGAAATAGCGGCCGTATTCCTGGACGAGCACATCCGCCGCCACCTTGCTTGCGCCAAAAAGCGAATGCTTCGTCTGGTCGATCGACATGGATTCGTCGATGCCAGCCTCAAAGGGATGCCCCGCCTCGATTTCCCAACGCTGCTTTAGCTCGACCAATGGAAGCCGGTTTGGCGTGTCGCCATAGACTTTGTTCGTGCTCGTAAAGATGAATACGGCGTCGAGGCTGAACTGTCTCGTCGCCTCCAGCAAATGCAGCGTGCCCACGGCATTCACGCCAAAATCGACCAGCGGAGCGCGGGCGGCCCAATCATGAGACGGCTGTGCCGCGGTATGGACGACGATTTTGATCTCCCCGCCAAGGCTTCGAAACAGCGCATTCACCGCGGCGGCGTCGCGAATATCGATTGAGTGATGCCGATAGCTTGGCAGCTCCTTTTCGAGACTCGCTCGAGAGCGGGCGGTTGACGCTTCCGCGCCAAAGAACTCCGCTCGCATGTCGTTATCGATGCCAACCACATCGAATCCCTCCGCGGCGAAGCGTTTGCATGTCTCGGACCCAATCAGTCCCGCCGAGCCGGTAACAACAGCAACGCTCATGGCAGTTTCAACTGAAGGGTGAATCGAATCATGTGCGGATTTAAAGTCTCGGGCGGGCGGTTATAAGAAGTAAAAACAGGGCTCTGTCATGCGATTCGTTGGAGAATTGCCGGGGCGGGCGACGCTCCATTAAGACGGAGGGACGAAGGCCGCGTTCAATTTGCGGGCGCACACCCGCGCGGCGGCAGTCGACAAGCGCGCTTGGCTGCAGCAAAACCCTTGGCCGCAATGCCGCCCGCGATTCTCGGCCTCTCAGCATACTACCACGACAGCGCGGCGGCGTTGATTCAGGGTGGCGAGATCGTCGCGGCAGCGCAGGAGGAACGGTTTTCGCGCGTGAAGCACGATGAGCGGTTCCCGAAACAGGCGGTGGAGTTTTGTTTGCGAGAAGCCGGGGTAACCGCGGGAGAACTCGACTACGTGGTTTTCTACGAAAAGCCTTTGCTGAAGTTCGATCGACTGCTTGAGACGCACGTCGCTCGAGCTCCGGCAGGATTGCGCGCGTTTTTGGAGGCTGTCCCGCTCTGGCTGAAGCAAAAGCTTCATCTGCCGCGGGAGATCCGAAAAGCGCTGGGAGGCGGGTTTCGAAAACGAATTGCGTTCACGAGGCACCATGAGGCGCATGCGGCGTGTGCTTTCTTTCCTTCGCCGTTTGAAGAGGCCGCCATCCTCACGATCGACGGCGTCGGCGAATGGGAGACAGCGACGCTGGGCGTCGGGCGAGGCAAGCGAATCGAGCTGCTTCGAACGATGCATTTCCCGCATTCCCTTGGACTACTTTACTCGGCTTTTACGACGTTCTGCGGTTTTCGGGTGAACTCCGGAGAATACAAGCTCATGGGCCTTGCGCCATACGGGCGGCCGCGCTTCGCCGAATTGATCCGGCAAAAACTCATCGATCTGAAAGAGGACGGCTCCTTCCGGCTCGACATGCGCTACTTCAGCTTCGCCGGCGGGCTGACGATGACGAATCGGCGCTTCGCAGAACTTCTCGGCGGTCCGCCTCGGTCGCCGGAGGCGGAGATCACCCAGCGCGAAATGGACCTCGCCGCTAGCATCCAGTCGGTCACCGAGGAGGTCGTCCTTCGCATGGCGCGGGAAACGAAGGCGCGCACGGGAATGAAGAACCTCGTCCTCGCTGGCGGAGTCGCGCTCAATTGCGTGGCGAATGGACGCCTGCTCGAGGCGGGGATCTTCGACGACCTCTGGATTCCGAGTTCCGCGGGAGACGCGGGCGGAGCCTTGGGTGCGGCGCTGTTTGTGGCGCACCAGTTGTTGGGGCAGGAGCGCGTATCGCGGCCGGAAGGAAAACGTCTGGGCTCCGAAGTCATAGCTCAGGAGCCCGAAGAACACGCC
>CBHXZU010000038.1:0-16138 GCA_966125105.1 uncultured Prosthecobacter sp. | reverse complement strand
CGAGTCGCCGAGGAAAACGAACGTATCCCCATCTTTCGGATCGATCGGACCCGCGAGCAACTTGAACGCCGGAGTTGCAGGCGTCGCCGGAACAGCAGCCACGGGCGCTGCTGGAGCCGTTGCGGGCGCGGCAGGAGCCGCGGCATTTTGGCTGAAGACAGGGGTGGCGAGGAGTGCAGTGGCGAAGAGGCAGGGCCGAAGGGCGTTCATGTGTGAGCGTAAGACCCGCAAAGGCTTGGGGGCTTAGCGGCAACGAACTTCTTTCGAAAAATGAGACCTCGCCGGTGCTCAGGAACCGCTGCCGCTGGTCACCGCTCCAACTCTCTCGCCGCCGCTCGCAATGAGGGATGATCCTTCACACGCGCGAAATGTCATGAAATGTAAATTCCGATTTCCAAGGACGTGTACGCGGTTTCCGAGGACATAATTTCCGTTTCCAAGAACATGTTTCCCGTTTCCAAGAACATGTTTCCCGTTTCCAAGAACGTGTTTCCGGTTTCCAAGACCATGTTCCCCGTTTCCAAGGACGTGCACGCGATTTCCCAGGACGTATACGCGGTTTCCAAGGACATGTTTTCGGCTTCCAAGGCACTGAATCCGATTTCCGAGGGCTGAACTCCCATTTCCAAGATCCTGCATCCGATTTCAAAGGCGCCGCCTTCGGCGTAGCTCCACGCAGATTGCCCCACGGCAAGAGGCAAAGTGCCGAACAGGCGCATGTGCAACCGGGCCAGAGCCAACCTTCTCGCGCGAGCGGTGCGCGCAATCCGTGAGTCATCCTGGGCAACCGGCGTGTGGTGGCGAAATGGCCAGCGCGTAAGCTTTGGTCATCCACAGCACCAAGCCGTTGAGCAAACAAAAGCCTAAATCCATTATGAAAATGATCGTAAGGACTCTCGCGATGATGTTCGGAGCACTGACTCTCACCACTTTTGCAGCTAGCTCCGATTGGCCGCCCGCTCCATGGACGCGCATCGCCAATCGCCCGGAGGCGGAAGATTGCTGCAAGGCGGGTGGCAAGGTGGCGATCGCCTGCACCGATTGCAAAACGATCAATGAAACTGCGAATGCCGCAAAAGCTGCCGCCTTTTTCAAGAAGGACGCGAAGCACGATTGCTCGGGTTGCAAAGGCTAGATGACGGTGAAGCAAATCGATGCCGGCAGAGGTCCGGTCACCGTGATGCGGGCCACGCACGAGTGCAGCAAGTGCGGCCCCGAATCAGGAATGACGTGCGCCACTCATGTAAAGGGCGCAAAGTAGGTCTCGAGTAACTCAGCGCACTGGGCTGCTCGATAAAGTCTGAGTGGCCCAGCCTTGAGCGATGAACTCAGCAAACACCAAAGTGCCGGATTCCAGGACGCGGAGTCCGCTCAAGCGGATCCTGGTTGTCCTCGCCGTTCTCGCGCTGCTCGCGGCGGCCCTGCTGCTCGCGTCGAAGTTCAGCAATTCCTCGATCTCAAAGGCGACTGCATCAGGCCCCACCAGCGGTTCAAGTCTCACGTCGGATTCGGTATTGGAACTAACCGACCACGCGCGCGCCATGGCCACCGTGGAGACGGCCCCGATCGAACGCCGCAAGTTGACGCATCAAATCCGCGCTGTCGGCAAGATCCAGTATAACGAGCGCGCGCTTGCCACCGTCACGACTCGCGTTGACGGATACATCGAGAACCTATTCGTCGACTTCACCGGCGTTGAGGTGAAGGCGGGTGATCACCTGGTGGAGATTTACAGTCCGGACTTAGTGGTCGCTCAGCAGGAGATGTTCTTCAATTCGACCTCGGGAACCAATATCGCCGACGCGGTAAAGTTGAAGTTGCGACGGTGGGATCTGAGCGAAGCGCAGATCGAGGAGATCGCCCGCACCCGCAAGGTCAAGGAGCGCATTACGCTGCAGGCGCCAATCGCCGGAACGGTTATCGAGAAGATGGTAGTCCAGAAAAGTGCCGTAAAAGCCGGCGACACACTCTATCGGCTCGCAAATCTCGAGTCGGTCTGGGTCTACCTGGATATCTACGAGGATCAACTCGGCCTGATACGCTACGGACAGCAGGTCGAGATTCGATCCGAAGCTTACCCCGCGTCACCGTTCACAGGCCGTGTGTGGTTCATCAATCCCGTGCTCAATGACGAATCCCGCACGGTGAAGGTTCTCGTGAACATCGCCAACCCGGACAAGAAACTGAAGCCGGGGATGTACGTGAGCGCCACGATCAGCGCCGGCATTCTCGCGAATGGCCAGCTTGCTCCCACCGGGGTGGAAGGAAAATGGACGTGCGCGATGCACCCGCAGATCCTGGAGGCGCAAAAAGGCCCGTGCCCCATCTGCAAGATGGACCTCACCCAGATTCCGCCTCTCGAGGCTGTGCATGGGGAATCCGAAGCGCAAGTGTTGGCATTGCCGGCAACCGCCGTCCTCGATAGTGGCGTCCGGAAGCTTGTATACGTCGAGCACGCAAAAGGCGAGTACGTCGCCCACGAGGTAAAGGTCGGTCCGCGGGCAGGAGCCTATTTCCCTGTCATCGCGGGTTTGACGGAAGGCGATCGAGTCGTCCTGCGAGGGGCATTTCTCCTGGACTCGCAATTTCAGATTTTGGGAATGCCCAGCTTGTTCTTCCCCAGTGGCCAGTCGGCTCCGGCGGGTCACCAGCACGGCGGCATGCCTCCCACCACAAAACCTTCATCGCAGGGCCAGGGCGCTGCCAAACCAGCCGAACACAAGCACTGAGGTATGACTGCCGCGCTGATCCGATGGTGTCTGCGGAACGGCTTTCTGGTTTTCCTGGCGATCGCAGCTCTGTTGATCGGCGGTTACTATGCGATCACCCGCACCCCGGTTGATGCGATACCCGATGTCGGCGAGAAACAAGTCATCGTCTTCGCCGATTGGGAAGGCCGTTCGCCGCAGGACGTCGACAACCAGGTCACGTTCCCACTGACGACCAGCCTTACGGGCACGCCCGGTGTGAAATCCATCCGGAGCATGTCCGGGTTTGGTTTCGCGATGGTCTTCGTCGTCTTCAAGGATGACGTGGACTACTACTGGGCGCGCTCGCGCGTGGTCGAGCGGATGAACGTAGCCCAGCAACGGCTGCCATCCGGAGTAACCCCAGTCATCGGCCCGGATGCGACGGCGCTGGGGCAGATTCTTTGGTACACGGTCGAAGGAGAAGGCTTCGACCTCGCAGAACTCCGTTCGATTCAGGATTGGTATCTCCGCTATCAACTCAACTCCGTCGAGGGGGTCAGCGAAGTCGCGAGCATCGGTGGCTTCGTAAAACAATACCAGATCGACGTGCACCCCGACAAAATGCGCGCCCACCGCGTGAACCTCATGGACGTTTATGAGGCGGTCCGGAAGGCGAACATCGATGTTGGCGCGAAGGTCATCGAAAAGAACGGCATCGAGTTCTTCATCCGCGGGGTCGGGTTTATCAAGACCGTCGAGGACCTCGAGAAGGTCGTGATCCGGCAGGAGCAAGGAACGCCGATTCAAGTTCGCCACGTCGCCACAGTCTCTCTTGGTCCGGATTTCCGCCGTGGCGCGCTGGACAAAGGCGGCACGGAGGCCGTGGGCGGGGTCGCGCTCATGCGTTACGGCGAGAACCCGCTGCACGTCATCGAAGGCCTCAAAGCGAAGATTCGGCAACTCGAACCCGGACTACCGCAGAAGACCCTTCCCGACGGTCGCGTCTCGAAGGTTCGCATCGTCCCGTTTTACGATCGGACGGATATCGTCAATCAGACGGTGGATACGCTGAAGGAAGCGCTGCTCGAAGAGGCGCTCATGGCGAGCGCGATCATCCTCATCTTTCTCCTGCACATCCGCAGCACCGCCTCGGTGCTCGTGACGCTGCCCCTCTCGGTCGCGTTCTGCTTCCTGCTGATGTATGTGTTCGGAGTCGACTCCAACATCATGTCCCTGGCGGGGCTCGCCATTGCGATCGGCGACGTGGCGGACATGGGAATCATCATGACGGAGAACATCTACCGTCACATTGCGACCGGGGATAAAACCAAGACCCACTTTCAGAAAGTTTACGAGGGCGCGTCGGAGGTCGGAGGCGCGATCGTAACGGCCGTCTCGAATACGCTGGTCTCCTTTATCCCGGTCTTCTTCCTGGCTGATCAGGAGGGAAAAATGTTCCGCCCGCTGGCGTTCACAAAGACGTTCGCGATTGGCGGCAGCGTCGTGCTCGCGCTCACGGTTGTGCCGCTGATGTGCTTGATCCTCTTCCGTCCGATCAAGTGGTCACGTCGCGCGGTGTGGCTGATCGCCGCAATCTTCGGTGTCATCGCCGCGATCGCGACGCATGCGGTCTTCGTTTGGACTCGCTCCGCGGGACATGCTACTGGTTGGCCGATGGCGATCGCGGCCGGCGCGATCGTCGGAATGGCGATCACGCGCATGGCGCGGGAGCGCTTTCTTCCGCTGGAAGAAAACCCCGTTTCTCGCGGGATCGCAAAGGTCTACACCCCGGTTTTGCTCTGGGTGCTGGGTCACAAGAAGACCTTCCTCATCATTCCCGTGGTCGTGCTGTTCACCGGAGTCTCGATCTGGCTCGGGATTGGGACGACTCTCGCGCCCATAGGTTGGCTCGTGAACAGGTTCGCGAGAGAGCCGGCGTCCATGGAGTTGAAGCACGAAATGTATTTCCCCTCGGACACAGATGTCGTTCCTCGGAAGAATCCGTCGCGCGTCCGCTGCTCGAGTTGGACCATTTGCGTTGGCAGAAAGTGCAGCATTCCGATGGTTCCGTGCATCGGCGCATGCTGTGGCGGCGACAGGATCCGAAGGAACGCGAGGCGGAAATGGCCGCGGGTTGCCAGGTAGTCTCGGAGACGCGCATTCTTCCCGGCATTGGGCGCGAGTTCATGCCGCCGCTCGACGAAGGTTCCTTCCTCTACATGCCTTCGCTGCTCCCCCAGGCCAGCCTCGGTTCGGCAATTGAGATCAATGCGAAGCAGGATCTGGCGATCGCCAGCGTTCCCGAAGTGCAGTCAGTCGTCGGCAAACTAGGCCGTGTGGAATCTGCGTTGGACCCGGCGCCAATCGGCATGATAGAGAGCATCATCATCCTCAAGCCCGAGGAGGATTGGCGCCGCATTCCAGTGAAGCGCTGGTTCTCGGGCTGGCCCGCCGCGATCAAAGCACCGCTCGCTTACTTTGCTCCGGAAGAACGGCAGATCACGAAGGGTGAAATCCTCGCCGAACTACAGGAGAAGACGGCGATCCCTGGCGTCCTCCCGACATTCCTGCAGCCGATCCAGACCCGGCTCGTCATGCTTCAAACGGGGTTTCGCGCAATGATGGGAGTAAAGATCTACGGAGCGGATTTGCGACAGATCGAAAGCATCGGCCTGCAAATCGAGCAACTCTTGAAGACTGTGCCCGGAGCGACGGACATCGTCGCCGATCGTATCGTTGGGAAGCCCTACCTGGAGTTCGAAATCGATCGCGACAAGATCGCGCGGTATGGCGTGAACATTCGGGACGTTCAGGACGTCATCGAGATGGCGATCGGGGGAATGAACCTCATGGAATCGGTGGAAGGTCGCGAGCGCTACCCGATCCGGCTGCGCTACCTTCGCGAGTTTCGGGAAGATGTTCCAGAGTTGGAGCGAATCCTCCTGCCCACCAGCACGGGAGCACAGGTCCCACTCGCGCAAGTTCTCACGATCAAAAGTGTGCTTGGCCCCCAGGAGATCAAGGGCGAGCGCGGATTGCTCGTCGGTTATGTGACCATGAATACCCGCGACCGCGACGAGGTGAGCGTGGTGGAGGACGCCGAACGCGTGCTGCGGGCCGCGCTCGCGGACGGGCGCTTGCAGATGCCCGCGGGCTATTACTGGGAGTGGAGCGGCCAGTTTGAGAACCAGGTCCGCGCCACCAAGCGCATGCAGATCCTCGTCCCTGTGTGCCTCGCGATCATGTTTGTCATGCTCTACCTGGGATTCGAACGGTGGTGGATCGCTCCCATCATCTACTTCGGCATCCTGGTCTCTGCCGCTGGCGGTTTCATCATGCTTGGTCTGTGGGGAGTGAATCTTTCAGTCGCGGTGTGGGTCGGTTTCCTCGTGCTCTTCGGCGTCGTTGATGACGATGGCGTCGTTCTCTCGACGTACCTGGAAGGCCTCTTTGACGGCCGCAAATTCACGAGCATCGATGAGATTCGTGCGACCGTCCTGGAGGGTGGCTTGAAGCGAATCCGGCCCAGCATGATGACGATGGGCACGACCATATTCGGCCTCATGCCTATCTTTTGGGCCACCGGCCGGGGCTCGGACGTCATGCAGCCCATGGCCATGCCCAGTGTGGGCGGCATGGTGGTCAGCCTTTTCATCACGACCTTCATCCCCCCTTGCCTGTTCTGCGCGGTTGAAGAGTGGAAGTGGAAACGAGCGCAACGGCAACTCCCGCCAGCTTCATCCCATGAAACGTAAACAGACTTGCTCGGACTGCTTCAGGATTGTGCTCACCGGGGGCCCGGGCGGAGGGAAGACCACGGCCGCCGATTTGTTTCGGCGGGAGATCGGCGAATCTGTCGTGATCGTTCCGGAAGCCGCCACGATCCTGTTCCAAGGCGGATTTCCACGCTCCCGAGAGCTCGCCGCGGGGACGTTTGCCCAGACCGCCATCTTCCATGTTCAGCGCAATCTCGAGGATGTGCAGGCCAGTCTCTTTCCCGGCCGCACGCTCCTCTGCGACCGCGGCACGGTCGATGGCGCTGCCTATTGGCCAAGCGGCGACGGGGATTTCTTTGACGCCGCGGGAACCACGCTGGCGGCGGAGTTGAAACGGTATGACGCGGTGATCTTTTTCGAGACTGCCGCCATTGGAGGAACATCCATCGAAGGCGGAAATCCCGTCCGCAACGAGTCGCTCGCGGAGGCAATCGAACTGGATGCGCGCCTGCGCAAGCTTTGGAGCCAGCATCCGAGATTCACGCTCGTTCCTCACAACGCGTCGTTCTTCAAAAAGATCAGCTACGCGCTCGCCGTGCTGGAAGGATTGGTCGCGCAACTGTGTGGAAACCGATTCCCCGGTGAAACCGAGCATCTCCGCAATAACCGCAAGCCACGAGGCCGCGGCTCCAAACGAACCATCTGCGAATAATGGATCCTGCTGGCATCTCTTCGCTTCCCTCGGCCGAAGCACCGGCCCCGGCTTCGACGAATGCTGGACCGACCGCTTCTTTCACCTGGCACGCTGCGACTGCGGATGAAGTTCTGCGGCGCCTCGACAGTTCGAAGGAGGGCCTGACCGGTGCGGAGGCCAACCGGCGCCTGGCGCAGTATGGACGCAATGAGTTGAAAGAAGCCGCCGCAGTCAATCCGTGGCGAATCTTTGGCGCGCAGTTCACGAGTCTGATCGTTTGGATCCTGATCGGTGCGGGTGCCATCGCGGGATTGCTCGGCGAAACGATCGATGCGCTCGCGATTTTTGCGATCGTGCTGCTGAACTCGGTCATTGGCTTTTACCAGGAGTTCCGCGCCGAAAAATCAATCGCGGCGCTCAAGCGAATGACCGCGCCGCATGCAAATGTTCGCCGGGATGGAAGCGTTGCTTCCGTGCTGGCGGCGGAAGTCGTCCCCGGCGACATCGTGGAACTCGAGGCGGGCGACCTTGTTCCTGCCGACGCGCGCGTAATCGAATGCGCGGCCCTCAAATGCATTGAATCCGCGCTGACCGGTGAATCCGAGGCCGTCGAGAAACAGTCAGCGGCGGTTCTAGGCGCTGCCGTCCCGTTGGGCGATCGAAGTAGCTTGGTTTACATGGGAACCACCGTTGTCAGCGGCACTGCGCGAGTCGTCGTGGTTGGGACTGGCATGCAGACTGAAATCGGCCACATCGCTCACCTTCTCCAGGAAGCGTCCGTGGATGACGTTCCCCCATTGCAGCGCAATCTGCAGGATTTCGGGCGGCTCCTGGTTTGGGCCTCGCTCGGCATTGTCGTGCTCCTGTTCGTTCTCGGCCTCTTGCGGGGGCAGGAATTGTTTACCTTGTTCATCACGAGCGTCAGTCTTGCCGTCGCCGCCGTCCCGGAAGGATTGCCGACGGTGGTGACCATCTCCCTCGCCCTGGGCGTCAGCCGCATGGCGCGACGGCGGGCGCTCGTCCGGCGTCTCTCAGCCGTCGAAACTTTGGGTTCCACAAGTGTGATCTGCACCGACAAAACGGGAACGCTGACCGTCGGAGAAATGACCGTTCGGGAATTGTGGGTGGCGGAGCGGAGTTTCGAGGTCACCGGTGAAGGATACGCGCCGGAAGGGAACGTGGTGCCCCAAGGGAATGGCAAAGCCGCCACCGATATGGTCGGCCTCCGGTCGCTCGCCACGAATCTCGTGGCGTGTAACAATGCTCACCTTGTTTTCGAAGAAGGACGGTGGAAGGTCATCGGCGATCCTACGGAAGGCGCTCTCCTGGCCGCAGGCCGGAAGGCCGGGATCCGCCCGGAAAGTTTGGACAAGGAGGAACCGCGAGTCGCCGAGATTCCTTTCGACTCCGACAGAAAGCGAAGAACGATCATCCGGCGCGCCCAAGACGGCTCCTTCCGCGCGTTCGTGAATGGCGCTCCGGACATCCTCCTTCAACGCTGCTCCCATGTCCTGGACGCCGGCGGAGTGCGACCATTGACCGAGGCAGACCGCCAGCAAATCACTCGGCGGAATGAGGCCATGGCGAGCCGCGCCTTGCGTGTGCTCGGCTCAGCGATGCGGGATCTTCCCCGAGGTGGAGATCTTTCCGCCGAGAAGGTTGAATCCAACCTGGTCTTTGTGGGCCTGGCGGGAATGTATGATCCGCCGCGCGCGGAAGCGAAGGACGCGGTGAAACGCTGCCGTTCAGCCGGAATCCGCGTGGTTATGATCACGGGCGATCATCCCCATACCGCCCTGGCCATCGCGCGCGAACTCGGGATTGCTGATTCATCTTCGCTCGCGCTCGCCGGCACCGAACTCGACGCGATCTCGCAGGACGAACTCACCCGGCGAGCGCCCGAAGTGGCCGTCTATGCCCGTGTCACTGCGGAGCACAAGCTGCGCATCATCAACGCGTGGAGGTCAGCTGGAAACATCGTGGCGATGACCGGCGATGGGGTGAATGATGCGCCCGCGATTAAAGGCGCGGACATCGGAATCGCGATGGGAAAATCCGGCACGGAGGTGACGAAGCAAGCTGCGGACATCATCGTCACGGACGACAATTTCGCCTCCATCGTTTCGGCGGTGGAAGAAGGTCGCGGGATCTACGCGAATATTCGCAAGACACTCCAGTATCTCCTCGCCGGAAACTGCGGCGAACTCCTCCTGATGGCATTTTGCGTCATCATCGGTCTTCCGTCGCCGCTCCTCGCCATTCATCTCCTCTGGATCAACTTGGTCACTTATGGGCTGCCCGCCCTCTGTCTGGCGACGGATCCGATCTATGCCGAGGTAATGAACGACCGGCCTCGTCCGCGAGGACAGTCGATTACCGGATCGGGATTCTTCTCAACCATGCTGCTAACCGGCCTATTGACCGCGGGAGTTGCGCTCGCCGTTTACGTCTACGGCCTGCGCAATGAGACGGAAGAGATGGCGCGGACGCATGCTTTTGGGGCCCTCGTCTTCGCAGAACTGCTGAGGTCTTTTGGAGCAAGGAGCGAAACAAAATCGCTGTGGCAGATTCCGTTCTTATCCAATTTCACCTTGTTGCTCGTGGTCGCGGTTACCTTTGCGTTCCAGGTATTCAGCCATCACTACCCGCCTCTTGCGGGCTTTCTGCGAACCTCACTCGTGCCGTTGCGCGACTGCCTGCTTCTGCTTGTGATTTCAACGATCCCGCTCATTGGAATTGAGGCATTCAAGAGCTGGAAGCGGCGGCAACAGATGCAAGGCCGTCAACCAGCCGTCATACTCCCATGAACTCATGCCATTATCGGCGTTGCATCCTGATGCGCATAGTTGCCGGACTATTCGCGTTCTCCTCGCTCGCTTCAGCAATCACCCTTACCCCGGAGCAAGCGGCCGAGCGAGCCATTCGTGACAATCCGTCCCTCGTGGCTGCGAGATTCAAAATCGAAGAAGCCCGAGGAAGAGTGGTCGCAGCCGGACGCCTTTCCAACCCGGAGGCGGAGTTCGAGTTTGCGCAAAATCCGAGAATGCCGGAGCGCCGGTTCGCCGTCGCATGGATGCAGAAATTTCCCGTCACCTCGCGTCTGCGACTCGAAAAAGCGATCTCCCGAGTGGAACTCGCCGCCGCCGAAGCTGAGGTCCGTGACGCCGAACGGAAGACGGCCGGAGATGCCCGCGCTGCGGTCGTAAAACTGCTGGCACTCAAGCGCCAGCGGGATTTGCGAATGCAACAAATCGCCAACAGCGAAGAACTCGCCAATTTTATGCAGCGCCGTCTCGCCATCGGCGAAGCCTCCGCGGCGGAAACAATACAGTTGCAAGTGGAGTCCACGCAGTTGAGCACTCAGCTCATCCAATTGGAAGTCGAGCAAGCCACCATGCTCGGCGAAATCCGAGTTCTCCTTGGGACGCGACCCGATGCGCCCATTTCTGTAGCGGGCGATCTTTCCATCATGCCCGCCTTGCCCCAGGCTCAAACGGCTCTTGTTCGGCGCCCGGACTATCGCGCTGCAGAGGCCATGGTCGATGCCTCCGAGCGAAGTATCGCGCTGGCCCGCGCAAACAAATGGGAAGACATCGGTATCGGCTTCATGGCGGAACACGAGCGGGCGCTGGATGAGCCAATGGGCTACGAACGGGACACCATGCTCGGCTTCAAAGTGAATTTTCCCCTTCCCTTGTGGAATCAAAACGAAGGCCAGATTGCGGAGGCTAATGCCGCGGCGCGCCGTTCCCGCCAGCAAGTAGCGGCACTTGCCGCCCAAATCCGCGGAGAAACGGCAACGGCGAGAAACGAGATGGAAACCATTCGCGGAATCTTGACCAAGATCGACGGACTTCTCACACCGCAAACGAAACAGGTCGAAGATCAGTTCCGGGCTGCGTACCAGGCTGGCAAGTCAGACTTTTCCAATCTCCTCCGCGCCCGCGCAGCGCGCTTCATGGTGGAAGCACAGCGCATTGACACCTTGCGCGATTACCGCCTGGCATATGAGCGTTACAAGACTGCAGCGGGAGGCTTCGTCCCTGGCACCGGAAAGCCTGCCAAATAGCGCTACCGCTGGATTTCTACCCGGTAATGTTTCGCATCGCAGCATAAGTCCTCGGGCCGGCAGCGGCATGCAGCAGCACATCCGCACCGAAACGAAAACTCCAGGTAATGCGTGCCGACCTCCGCGGCAGGCAATGTTGTGCTGTAGATATTGAGCCCACCCATCACTCCTCCTGCCGGTCTGAGTTCCACCTGGTTGAAATCCCGGGCATCATTCGTTTTCCACGACAGGACGCCAGGACATCCGGCCTTGAATCTCAATCGGTCGCCAACGTTGATGATTTGACGCTGCTCCTGGTATGCCCACGTAACAACTCTTGGCACCAGCGGCGTGAAGAGCGCGGGAACGACGGGAACTTTGGCCAGTTCGCATGCCTGCTGCAGATGCCGGCGGAAAAGCTCATCGAACGCCGGTTCGGAATCGCAGTTTTGATCGTCACCGTACCACCAGAACCAGTCGCTTCCTTCGGCTGCGTAAATGGATTCCATGGCCGCTTTTTTTCGTTTGGATTCCGCTCCACTGATTTCCTGGCGCGTCTGTAGCAGTAAGCTCCAGGCCGCGTTTTCCTGCTCCTCCCCTATCCAAGTTCCCAAGTCATTGCCATTCCTGGAGCCTGCTTCATCAATCCACGACGCATTCGCGAGCGATTCCACTCGCGGTTGCTCGTCCAATGGGTGAGGCATGATACCCCTGCTCGGATTGCCTTCGAGATACTCGTTGAAAGTGACGCTGCAACAATCCTCGTCCGCGGCAATGCGGGCGTATAATGCCTCCAGGAATGCCCTGCCTCCCGTTTCGTAGCCGCCCCAAGCATTTTCACCGTCCAGAATGACCGGCACAATTCGGTCGCGGCCGTCCCAAGGCGCAAAGCGTCGCTTGAGTCGCTGAATGAAATCCTCCGCAGCTTCACGCGGCTCGTAATTGCCGTACTGGAACCCGATCGCATCGCTTAGCTCCGTGTCCCGGAAGAATATGGAAACCTCGCCCTGCTCGGATCCAGCGCGCCAAGCTCGGGCGAGGATTTCAGGTCGATGCGCCTCGTACCCATGCGCGCCCGAGCGCCGCAAGACGCCGGCGTCGCTCGCAATCCACCTGATGCCATGCTTCGCGAAATACCGAATGACGGATTCTCCAACGGCGCCTTCAGCGGGCCACATCCCAACCGGCGCGCGTTGGAAAAGATCCATGTGCAAAGCTTTCGCGGAATCCACCTGCGCCTCCGCGTCGGCGGGCAATTGGATCCGCGGAGGAAGGACTGCTCCTTCCCGATCGAGGATGGCTTCATTGGAATCATGCAGAAGGGGAAGAATCGGGTGGAAATGCGGTGTCGTGCTCACTTCGATTTGTCCGGACTCCTGCAACTCACGATGAATGCGCGCGACGTTCCGGATCACTTTGAACTGCTCGGAGACCATCTCCCCGATGTCGCCTTCCGTGAATTTTTCCGCTTTGCGAATGAAGCGTTCCACTGATGCGACTGTTCCATCCGGCATTACTACGTCCCCGGTCTGAAAATCTCTGGCAAACCAAGCGAGATTAAACCACATGCGCAGATCATTCACCTCTTGCTCAGCAAAGGCTTCCCCCCGCGCGCGCTTCTCAAAAAGGGCCTTGTACCGCGCGTGGGGATAAATCTCGTGGTGCCAGTCCGCGTCGAAAAAGCTCACTGCGATTTCCTCAAGTTCGTCAGGACATAATCCGGCGTACGGAGCCAGCGTTAGTTCCAAGGCGCGATCAGTCCAACCTTCGCTCGCATATCCCTGGATCTGTCCCAATAGCACCGGGGTCAAATTGAACGTGGCATGAACATCCGGAAACCTCGCGATCACTGCAGCCATCGAATAGTAATCGCGGAGGCAGTGCAGACGCACCCAGGGAAAAGCCAGCCTGCGTCCTTTCACGCAATACATTGGCTGGTGTTGTGCCACAGGAACGCGACGTGCAGGTTCCGTCCGACTTTCGCTTCAAAAGGATAAACTGCGCATTCCGCGCTCACGTGCCCTTGGACGCGATAGCGGGCGACCTGCCCGGCATCGTACGGCCCAACGCGTGCCCGCCAGTAGCTATTGCTACCGCGGTTTTCCTGCCACTCTGCAGAAGCTGCAGATTCGTCCGGTTCGTGGTCCACTCGCTCAACCGTTACAGATTGTCCTGCCTCGATCGGCCAGGTTCCAATCACCACTTCGAGCCACCATTTGCCATCCAACCAGATCGAGCGAACTGGGGCATCGGGTGTCTGGTGCCATAGATTCATCGACATGGCGGCTGCTCGCAACTCTGGCGCCATTGTCTGCCAACCGCCATGCGAGTCACAAAAGCTTCGCCAAAAAATGGGCGAATGTAGTGGACGGTTACTGACGCGCCTTTCCTAGCCGGCAGGCCAGACGCGAATCGCGCGTATTCCGACCAATGAAAGGTGAGAAGCTTCCCGTCAGCAGTCCGCATCGACGCTCTCCGCGATTTCGAATCCACGTCCGTGAAAACGCCATCCACATCCCGTCCTCTGAGGGGCAATGCCTGCGTGCTGGGAAGCATGAGGAAAACGAGTGCGACAACGAGGGCCCGGCACAACCGGCCGAGAACGGGCGCGTTCCTCCCCCGCGTCAGCGAGAATGTTCCGGGGACAAACATTTGTTCCATGCTTCAATGCTCATCAAAATGGGGATCCGTCGCACGGCATGGTTTGGCTCAAATAAGTCATCTTTTGGCGAAAGTCGCGCCCACGCCAAAAAAAGGTTCGCAGATGCCCATCCGAGGTCAGAGCGGCACGATGTTTGCCGTCGGGTCCTCCCGAGATCTTTTGGGCTTCTCTAGTATAAGGAATACAAACCGAACCTGATGATCAGGAAACGCCCGAACCATGCACGAACTCCGCAAAGACCCGATCACCCGAGAATGGATCTGCATCGCGACCGGGCGATCCGTCCGGCCCTCCCACTTCGAACAACACGAGAAGGCCCCCCAAGCGCAGGCATCGCCATGTCCCTTCTGCCCTGGAAACGAAAACCTCAATCCTTGCGAACTCCTCTCCTATCCTGCGCCTTACGACGATCGATCACGCGCGTGGTCCGTGAGAGTCATTCCCAACAAGTATCCCGCTGTAAGCGGAAGCGATGTCCCGACAGTCGAGAAGGATGGGATCTTCGAGCGAATGCCGGCGGTCGGATCCCATGAGGTAGTCATTGAAACGCCGGAGCATGGTCCCAGTCTTTCCCGTCTAAGCGTCGCCCAGGTGGAGCTGGTATTGCGAGCTTACCGGGATCGCTACCTCGCGCTGCGCGAAGATCGCCGGTTGAAGTATATTCTGATCTTTCGAAACCACGGCAAGGTTGCGGGCGCATCGATTGAACATGCCCATTCGCAGATCGTCGGCATGCCGATCATTCCGGATCGCGCCTGGGTAAAGATAAGGGGCGTTCAGCGCTACGAGGAATATTATGGCCGATGCGTATATTGTGACATCGTCGAACAAGAGACGCGCGCCGGTGAACGCATTGTGGCGCAAAATGGATCATTCATAGCGTTTGCCCCATATGCTTCACGCCGCCCGTTTGAAACCTGGATCGTGCCGCTGGATCGGGAGGCCCATTTCGCAAACATCTTGCCTGCGCAAATGGCAGACCTGGCGGCCATCCTTAAAGAGACCTTGCTCCGCCTCGACCTCTATTTGGGCGATCCCCCATACAATTACCTTTTGTTGTCTACGGACTTAACCGACCAATTCCATTGGCACATCGAGATCATCCCTCGCCTAAATGTCGCGGCCGGATTTGAGCTCGGCAGTGGAATGTTCATCAACACTGTCGCGCCTGAGCACGCCGCAGCCTGCCTGCGGGAAATAAAGATTTCCGCGGTCGCGCAACCTCCCAGCTAGAGCGGACGACACTTCGATTTTCAGAAAAGGCAGTCGGATTCCTTGGCAGCTATGGGAGATCAGGTCAGGTCCCCGTCCAAGGCGGCAGGGGCATCCAATAGCTGACGCAATGAGGCCGCCCGAATCCGGGCGGCTTTGCGTTTTGTTGCAACACGATCCACCGCGGGTGGACGACAGATTAATTAACGCCGCATCTGCTCATTCGACATCTGGTAGTTCTCTTTCGGCGTCCCCATGCGATGGGTGCCACTGGTGCTGGTGGTGTCGCTGGTCGCACGCGCCTGACCTTTGCGTCCCGGCATTTGTTCGTTCGACATTTGGTAGTTCTCTTTCGGCGTTCCCATCCGATGAGTGCCACTCGTCGAATCACTGCTCGTCTGGCATCCAGTAATGCCGAGGAGCGATAGAATGGCGATGGTGGCGGTGCGGTAGTTGTTCATAGTGTAGTTTCGTTTCTGATTCGGCTCAGTGCTTGAGGCGATGCACGAAGGCTATTTAAAGACGCTGGCCAGTTCCCCACCAACATTGGCGAGCCCTGCCCATCAATTGGTTGTCCGCCAAGATAATACATAGGCATTAGGGGTTCTCAAAGAGAATTCATCCCGTTGGCGGTCCCGCACGACCGCGATGCGCGACTATTTGGCGATTTCGAGAAGCGTCGAGCGCTCCTTTTCCTGATCGGCAGCAATTTTCGCCGCGAGCGCCTTCACCTCGTCGTGCTGCGCTTTCTCGTGTGCAATGTGCCCCATTTCAATGGCAGCTTTGTGATGCTCCGCCATTTTAGCCGAGAAGACGGCGTCGAACTTCTCACCGCTAGCCGCCTGCACTTCCGCCATGTCTTTCTGCATTTTCGCTTTGCTATCCTTGGGCTCCTCGAAGTCGGAAGGTGACTTCTTGTGCCACTGCCGAAGCCACGCGGTCATTTGCTCGATTTCGCTCTGCTGCGTGGTGATGGCCTTTTGCATCATCCCTTTCAGTTCAGCGCTTTTCGCCTTCTCCACTCCGACCTTTGCCATTTTGACTCCACCCTCGTGATGGATAGTCATCATTCCCAGAAAAGCTGCTTCGAACTCTGCCCCTGACTTGTTCGAGATC
>CBHXZU010000037.1:0-16166 GCA_966125105.1 uncultured Prosthecobacter sp. | reverse complement strand
CTGGTGTCCAGCCATGACTTGGAAAAGGTGAAAAGAGACGTCGCCGCGTCGCTGACGAGTTGACTCTGTCGTGGTGTTTAAGAAGAGGCCGTCGAGAGCAGGGAGGCCTAAACCACGGACGCGATGAACGTCGCTAGTGTGCAAAACCTGCCAAGGACGTCAACGGGATTTTTAACCAGGGTCCCGTCACCCTCGGCGCGGAAACTACTCTGCCGCCGGTTGCAGCGCGACTGCGCCGCTCTCCGATTCACCCAGGAAATAGCCCCATGCCCCACCTAGCTGCTGGATGGTGATTCCGCGGAATGCGCGGGTTCCCGCAGGATGGAGAAATGTGCCGGCAATTACGCCGGTCGCGGCATTTGCCGTCAGGCGCAGGGACGCGATTGCCGAAGGAAGCGCCCAGGTGAACTTGTTGTTCGTTCCCAACACGAGGGCCTGCGTAAGCGCGCTCGGGAGATTGCCTGAAGAGAGTGTCAGCACGCCATTGCCATTCGGCTCCCACGCCAGTGCGCGAGTTCCTATGGCGGGCGGCGTATAGAGTCCGCCGATCAACGCGTTCGTCGTGCTGAAAGCGGCCTGGTATCGCAAATCCAGCGGACGCTCCGGCTTTAGCCAGCGCCCTGTGCCTTGGAGCATTCCATCCGCGCCGATCTGCAGCGTGGCGGCAAATGCTCCGGCGCGCCCGAAGAGCGGCGCATAGGCGGCGATGCTTCCATCCGCGGCCAATCCCGCCGAGGCGACATACGCCCGGCCATCAGCCAGAGTTCCGGCAATGCGCACGGCATTTGCCGCAGTCACGGTCGCGACACCCACGCCATATCCCTGCGGAGTGGTCGGCGCGTTGACGTCCGGATCCACGCGGAAAGTAAAGCGTCGCGTCGGCCCCGTCGTCTCGGGCGCGACAACGCCTTTGCGATCGGCGTCCACATTCCAGGTCGAAGTCCCATCGCTCAGGCTGACCGAGAGAAACTCCGTCTGGTTGGCGAGGTCCAATTGCACGTTGAGCACGAGTGGTTCCAGACCCGCGCGAGCAATGGTTACCGTTGCCGAACCGGCGCTGTTCAGCGTTCCGCGCACATTGAGCCGCGATGAGCCCAAGGCGACTTGACCGCTGAATCCGCCGTTCCGGGTCAGGTTGATCCGAATGAAACCTGTCGATCCGTGATCGACCGTGCTTCCGAGCAGCAAGCCCTCGTAGCTGCCACCGCGGGCCAGGAAGGGATTCGGGATAAAGTGCGCGCTGATGGCGAGCCCTTCCGTCATCGAAAAGGTCTGCGTCGCATTCATCAAATTGCGCGTCGCCGAGTCAGGAAATCCTTCCCAGTGGCTGAAGATCGCCGTGGTCCGCGGAACTGCGCGGATCGTGTAGTTCGCGCCCACTTCGCGCTGGGTCGTGCCTGCGAATCCGGCCGTCACGGTGCCTTCGCCTTCGATCGAGACCGTCAGCGGACGCATCACGGCGAGGCGCACGCTTCGGGTGGCTTCCTTCAGGATCCCACCGGTCGAGTTCAGCGTGCGCACCCGGACGGTGTTCGTGCCGAGGGTCAGGCCGGCGACGTTTGCCGACCAGTTGTTCACGCCGGTTCCCGTGGGCACTGAGAGCGCTTGCCAGCCTGTGGAGCCTGAGGCGTTTTCCAGGCGGTAGACCATCTGCGAAACCGACCCGCCGTTGCTGACCTGGCCAGTCACCGTCACCTGGCTCGTCGCCACGCGGGCGCCGGAGGCCGGCGAAGTGATCGACAGGCTGTCGGTTAAGGCCGGAGGAGCGGTGATCACCACGAAGTAGCTCCGATACGGCGAGCCAGAATCATAATAGTAGCCTACGCCATAGGTCGTCTGGTCCACGTAGAAGGAACTGGTCGCCAGCAGGTGGGTTTTGTGCGCCGAAGAGCCCATCCAGCCATCCCAGCAGGCACTCGCTCCCGAATATCCGCATCCGATCGACTCCACGTTATTCGCGGAGCGCGAGGTGCTGTAGTGGCTCGGCAGCGGATAGCCCGCCTGACGGACGAGGTAATTGGGCCCGTTTCCATCCGGATTCACGTGGTCGAAATACCGGCGCTTCGCCATATCCATTGCGCGAGCTCGGGCCACCTGGCAGAGCCGCTCGTCGGCCACCATCTTGGATCGGTCGCGACGCTGACCGGAGGATCCGGTGAGGAGGCTGGCGAGTTTCTGCTCTTCGCTATTCAGGCTCACCGCGGCGCGCGCGGCGTCGACCCCAATAAAGGAGATCAAAAACGCGCAAATCACTGCGATAAAAGGCCATCGGGATCGTCGACGAAGAGAAAGGTTGTTGAAGGTCACAAACGGGGTGTTGGGCATTAAGTTGGGCTGTTATAATTGCGATAACAGGTCCCGTGCCACGGTGGTCAAATCTCCGCGATTTTGACGTAACATGTCGATAGCAACCTATTGTGCCACCAGCCGCATTCCGAAGGCCGTCAGGCCCACAGGTTGCTATGTAACACGGTGTTATGACCTCAGTCCGACCTGCGCCGGCGGTGCCACGCGAGAACCCTTTGCAAGCGGAAGCTGCCGCCGTTGAACGGCTTCGCCGTCAAATCGCCGAGCTGCCCGCAAAAGGGGAGGTCGCATCCCCGGAACTGCTCGCCGAGTTCGCCCGGGCACAAAAACAATACCTAGATAAAAAAATCGGATTTGAGATGCAGCGTCGCAAATCCGCGGGAAGCGGAATCAGCCTGCCTCCCGCGCCTGAGAAACGGGTAGATCCACCCATCTCAACCGTGCAGCCGGCGCCTGCGTCGCCCGCCGAGAAGCGGTCCGAAATCAAAGCACCAGTGCCCGCGATCAAAGCGAAACCGAAATCGGCCGCGTCCCGGATCGTCCTCGTCGCGATCATCATCGGCGCCGTCGCAGCCGCCGCCTGGTACTTCCTGTCCCGCCACTAGGGCAATCACTCCTGCGGTAAAGGTCTTTCCCTGACCCGCGGTCTTACCGCGCCTTCCAACTCACCCACCACCCTCGGTCGGACCGCGCCTTTCATCTCGCCGTCGTCACCTCGAGTTGATGCTGAAGGTTGCGCTGCTTCAGATGCGTCCGGCTTTACCAGGGGTCGCAGTTTCGGCGGCAGGGCTTGCGGCGGCACGGTCGCGTCACGCTTCGGAGCGTTCACACTGGCTTGAATGTGAAATCCCAGGAAAGAGAACGAGATGTGCGGTGGGTAGGAGGTCTCTTCGATAATCCGTCCGGCGTTGAGGAGCTTTGCTTCGCCGAGCCTGGGGCCGATCAATTGGAGACTGGTCACTGGAAACGCCGTATTCCGGATCGGGATGGGTTGCGCGAGCGCGGGGTGGCCGGAGTAATTGATCGGCACGGTGTTCATCGCCGTCAGCATCTTCGACTCGAGCAGGGCGAAGTCCCATTTTGGCGGGAGGAAAAACGGCACGCGCTGCAGGGTGGGCAGCGCGATGACATCCACGTCCTCAAAAGCGCGGTCCAGCAACTCCTGCCACGCGCGGCGTCGGGCGAGCGCACCTTTGTATTTCGTGAGGTAGTTTAGCTGCCCGGCGAGGATCACCACTTTGGTCCGAAGCGAGACGTCCGACGCTGAGCGAAACTGTTTGTCGCTAATCCAGGCACCTGCCGCTGCCACGGCGTTACCGTCGGCTTTGGCCTGCTCCCACCTTTCCGCGATCTGAGGGTCGAGCCGGACGATCCGGAAGCCAGACTTCAAGATCGCGAGGTCGACCGCCGCATCGATCTTCGGATCTGTCCCCTTCAAGTAGAGACGCCCGACGCGGATATCCTTGCCAGTCGGCTTCAGCGCGACCGCTGCCGTGTAGGCCCGCATGAAGTCCCCCTGCAGCAGATCCATGCCCGCCACGGTATTCGCGATATTCTTCGCCAAGGGGCCGACGGTGTCCATGTGCGCGGGCTCGATCGGGTACACGCCGTCGAGCGGGATCAGCCCATGTGTGGTCTTCAATCCCACCACTCCGCAGCACGCGGCCGGAACTCGAATGGAACCCGCGGTGTCCGTCCCGAGGGCGACGTCCGCCAACCGCCTTGCCACTGCCGCCGCCGATCCGGAGGACGATCCGCCCGGAATCCGGTCCAGCAGGAAATCGTGCGGGTTCTCCGGGGTGCCGAAGTATTCATTCACCCCGGAAGGCGAGATTGCAAACTCACTAAGATTCGTTTTCCCGACGATCTGCACCCCGCGCTGACGGGCGATCGCCAGGCACGCGGCGTCCCTTTCCGCCGGCTTTCCTTGCTTGGCGAAATACTTTGATCCCGCCGTTGTGATCACGCCCTCCACGTCGATGTTGTCCTTCACCGCCAGCCGGATGGTCCCCGGTGGGGCAGGGGGCGGATTCAGTTCGGTGATATAGATGTCGTTCCCCAAGAACCGGGCAGGTCGAGGCCCGGCAGTCGAACAGCCGATCATTGTAGCGATCAGCCCGACTGTCACCAAAGGGCGGACCCATGCGCGAAAACCAGACTCAAACACGGGCGGGGGAATTCACAGGGCAATGCGAAAGACGTCAATCCTCTGTGTGGATGATGACCGCGCAGCGGAAAGCGCTACTGCGGCGCCGGATTCGGCAAGATCGTCTGCGCGAGCATCTTTTCCAGCGCCGCGTCGGCTTCCTTTGGGTTGCTCGGGCCTTCGACCGCCAACTGAAGCACGCGTTGATCGACGGTCCGGTGGCGCTCTGCGACTGCCTTTAGGCAGGCATTTCGAACACTCTCATCGTGCCCGAGGATCGGCTCCCCGCCGCGATACAGCGCGTAGTAGACGTGCATGTATCCCGTGTAAGTCTCAAACGTGTAGGCTTGGAAAGCGATGCGCGTCCCCTGCGCGTCGACCCACACCACTCCGCGATCATCGAGCAGCCGCAACCCGATTGCCGCCAGGCAAACATCCGGGCGGTGCATGCTTAACAGCATCCGCGAACGCGCCGTGCCGGAATCCCAAATCAAGTCGAAAGCCGTCCACTGCTCGTTCGCCCCGCTCTTCCATTTCCATCCGCCACCACGATCGAACTTCAACATGTCTTTCGCCGCCTGGTCCAGCGTGATGAGGTCAGCCGACGCGGGCGCGGCAAAGGCCCACGGTGTGCCAGTCGCAGCTTTCCCGAAACGGAACCAGGCCTCTCCCGCGATCACGGAAAGGCCAATCCACGCCGCTCCGAAGAGCGCAATCCGCCGAGGCGCGGCGATCAAGCCATGCGCGCTCTGTTTTTCTGTGGGAAGCACATAACCTCGCTCGAGCAATACCGCCGTTCCCCATAGCAGCGCGAAGCACGCAGTCATCAGCACGGAGCCTGCCGGGTCATGCCATTGGTCGATCGCCGCGATGCCCTGCGAGTTTGCCACCGTGGCCAGCAGGAGCACGCGAGCGAGGTTGCAGAGGAAAGCGATCGCGATTCCCGCAATGAAAAGCGCCACGCGTCGGCCGATCGCGAATTGAAACAGCTCTCCGAGGAAGAGCGCCATCATCAGCGACGGTTGGAGCGACCGAATGCCGCTGCAGGCGATATCCACGCCCAACGTTCCGCCCGCAATTTCAACCAGGTTTCCATTTGCAATCGCCGTGACCCCGCAAAGCGTGAGCACCTCGGCGGAAGTCGCGGCCACTCCACGCATGAGTCCTTGCGTGATCGGCCATTCGATTTCCGTCGGCCAGGGCACTGCCGTGAGAAGAAGGAGCGCCGGAAAAGCAAAGTGCTTCGCCCAAGTCGTGCCGCCCGCGCTCGCAGCGGCAACGATCACGGTCGCCGCCGCCATCGTCGTGGTGACCCAGTTCAGAAGCCGCCAGTCAGGGTTCGGCTGAAGGAGAAACCACGCCGGCAGGAAGAGGAGGAAAAGGACGACCAGCGCCGGCTTTGCCCACACCTGCGGCTGGGAAGGAGTTGGCCGTGTATGCCATCGACGCATCCCAGCGATCAACGCCAGCACCGGAACGATAAATCCGAAGTGGTACTGTGGATCCGCCGACCAATTCGAAGACAGCGGCCAGATGCTTAGCAGGCTTACGTAAAGGGCTACGGTCACCAGCAGAGCCCCCATCCGGGAGCGTTTAGCGGGGGCCGACAAATCAGGCGTGTCCAAGGCCTGCATCGTTGCCCCACGTCTCATGCCGGCTCAAGTGCGCAGTGCCGGGATGGCTGTCAGTTTTCTGCGCCTTTTTTCCAGCAAACCCGCTGTAAATTGTGTCCGCGTTCGAGCGCCTATTTTGAATGGCTCAGTTCAGACCGCTCTGAAGAGCCGCGCCGCGCAAGCGTGCTTGCCGCGCCCATCTGATCTCGCCCTCCGCCCTTCGACACTGACTTCACTTCTGAGTTCTCTGCAGTTCGGGCTTCACCGTCCCGCAACCTGGTGGCAGGAAATGCCAATGCCGGACGACCCGAAGGAGTGGTTTCGGACTCTCGACCTAACGCCTGGCGCCAGCCTGGAGGAAATCAAACGTTCCTATCGTGAGCTGGCGAAGGTGTGGCATCCCGACCGATTCGCCCACGATCCGTCGCTGCTGCGGAAATCGCAGGAGAAAATGAAGCAGCTGAATGACGCCTACCGGCAGGTCTGCGAGCTCCTGGAGCGATTCGGCGAGGCTGCATTTGGCAACGCGGGCCGGGCTGGAGCGACCACATCCGACAAGCCTGCAGATTCGCGCTTCCGTTCGACGGCTGCGCCTTCGCCGGAAAGAAAAAAGCCCACGCCGCCTTCGGTTCTTTTCGTGAAGGCAGGCGACGCTTCCGCGCGGCTGAGTTGGGGGCCCGTTTACGGCGCCGGCTGTTACAACGTGAAGCGATCTCTCACATCGGGCGGACCGTACAACACGATCGCCCAGGGCGTCGCGTGGACAGAGTATGCAGATAATTCCGTCGTGAACGGGACGCGGTATTTCTATGTGATCTCCTCGAGCGACGGATCGCGTGAAAGCGCCGATTCATCGGAGCTCACCGTCGAACCATGCGCCGCTCCCGCTCCTCCCGCCGATTTGAAGGCGACAATCAGCGAGGAAAGCGCTGAAGTGCATTTGCAATGGGCGCAATCGGCGAGTCGCGCGATCTGCTGGAATCTCATCTACCGCTCCGACAACGAGGCCCCTTTCCTGCAAATCGCGCAAATCAGCCCCGGCACGACCTACGTCGACCGTCAGTTCATCCGCGGCGCGAGCTGCAAGTATGTCGTCACCGCAGTAAACGCGAACGCCCAACAAAGCGCGCATTCCAACTCGGCTGCAGTGCAAGCTAAGTGACGCGGCTTCCGCCAGGCAACGAACGGTGCACGGGTTTTCCAACCCCACCCCGCCAGCAAAGCGCGCAGTTCCTCGTTCCGTTCACCCTTCCGAATTCCCCGAAGTCGCGGCTGCCCCCGACGCAGTCGCAAGTCTCCTCAACGCAGTCGCAGCTCCGCAAAACAGAGACGCAAGCCTCCAAAACTGAGACGCAGGTCCCCTCAACGGGCTCGCAGCTCTCCCCAACGGAGTCGCAGGTGCCCAAAACGCAGTCGCAACTGGACTCAACGGCCTCGCAGACGGCTCAACGCCCCGCAGCACCGACCTGAAGCCCGTCGCGAGCCGTTCGCGCTGAAATTGGATCACTCAAAATTGAACCGGCTACAGTGCGCTTCCTGTTCGCCAAGCGATGGACGACTGGCAGGAGCGCTGTCCCGACTCCCTCGGCCTGTTCATCATTTATTTGTGCCCGCTTTTTGGTCACAAACCGCCCCGCAGCACAGAGTATCCTGTAAACGATGCACCTTGTAACTGCCGTGACTGATGCCGATTTGCTTTGGCGTTACTTGCGAGAGGGCGATGAGGACGCGTTCTCCCGTCTCGTGCGCATGCATGAACGGATGGTCATCGCGACCGCCTGGCGACTCACAGGTGATGCAGACCTTGCGAGGGACGTCGCGCAGCAAGTTTTCGCGACCATGGCGAAAAAGGCGGCTCTGCTCGCGCATCGAAACTGCCTTGCCGGATGGCTGCATATCGCAGCTACGCACCACGCGAAGCGTGCCCGCGCGGCCGAAGTGGCACGGCGCAGCCGACAGGAAGAAGCCGTAGCGAACCAGCCTGTTGCGCGAGTCACGGACGGTGTTGGGCCGTCACTGGACGAGGCGATGTCGAGCCTCGGAGAAGCGGAGCGCGAGGTGTTGATTCTCCACTACTTTGAGGACCGATCCTATCCGGAGATGGCGGCCGACTTGGGCTTGCAGGAAGCGGCGGTCCGCAAACGCGTTTCGCGGGCGTTGAAGAGTCTTGGCGCGCAACTCCGGAAGCGTGGATTCCAGGGCTCCGCGGTTGCAGCACTCATGGGCGCCGGAGCGATGCAAACCGGGCTCCTCTCTCTAACGGCAGCGGGGGCCGCGCTCACTCTCCCAGCGGCCGCGGCTGGGTCGTCGTCGTTTGCACTCACCTTCGCCACGCTTATGGGAAACACGGTCTTCAAAATCTCCGCCGCCCTCGTGATCGCCTCGGCGATACCGATCGCCTGGCAAAATCATGCAAATGCCGCCATGCGCGCGGAGATCGCGGAATTGCGACAAACCGGCGAAAAGCGGAGCAGCTTTCCAGTTCAACCATCCGTCGATGCCACGGCCCTTCGCGCAGAAGTCGCCGCGCTCACTGAAGCCTTGGCTGCAAGCCGCGGGCGAGGGGAGGCGATGAAATCCAGCCTCGCGGAAAGCCAGCAGTTCCTGGAGCGCGCGCAGCAGGAAGTGTTGGTGAAGCTGGGGAAATCCGAGGATCTCGCCCGAACCTTCGCGGCGAAGCTGGAAAGGTTGCTCCCCATGATCAGCGAGCTTCAGAAAAAAGAAGATTTCGATCCCTCGTTCAAAGACGGGTTGGATCAAGTCAGCAGGGTGGCGATGGAGTTGGTGCCTTCCCTGGGGCAGCTCCGAAAGTTGGAAGAAGAGCCGGAGCAAGCAGGCCGCTTCATGGCCACGCTGATGGGACAAGTAATGAAGCTTCCACCGGAGGCTGCAGCGCGCGTGGAGAGCGCCGTCGTCGCCGGCTACACGGACCTGAAACGCGATGGACTCACGCTCTCCAGCAAACCCAAGGAGGATCAGAAGAAATGGGAGGCGCGGCGTGACGCTGCGGACAAAGCGATAACCGCGCGGGTGCTTGCTGCAATTCCGGAAAATATGCAGGGGCATCCGCTTTACCTGCTGATCAGTGAATCCGGAGGAATCCTGCTGCCCCATGAATTCGGATTCTTGAGCAGTCTTCCGGGCGGCGGGCTGGACGCATTCCCGCGAGCCAATGCGGCGGAGAAACCAGCGGCAGAGTCCGACAAGCAGCCATGAAGCGGAAAACTGGACACGAGGGAAAATTACAAAGATCCGCGAGCAGCGGAGCCGAAACCAAAAGGGCGCAGGGAACGCTTTGATTATAGCATCTGCCATAAGAAGTTTCCGGATGCCGAGTTTTCGATTCGCTGGAGCGTGTCTGATTAAAGCTCCGAAGGAACGGAAGGAGATAGCCCAGCTGAAATCTTGGGAAGCAGATCAAACGGCATCAGCGGAACCAAAATCGTTGCGCATTCCGCCCCTACAGGGCTGGCTAACATTGATGCCACAGCCAGGGCTGTCGCCATGGGCTTTCTGATTTTGCTCCTTCGGAGCAGCCGCAGCCCGAAACTACTTTTGGCAATCGCTAATAGAACCAACTCCCGACCCCGTAGACCAATGAGATTGCCACGGAGATCACGGAGACCGCTTCAGGTCTTGCACCTTCTCCGTGGGCTCCGTGATCTCCGTGGTGAATTCACCGCGTTCCAGCGCTTACAGCTCAATCTCCCATTCTAGGATGAAGCCGCTTCAAATTGCTCTCACCGCCACGATCACGATCGGCTGCGCAGCGGTCTGGTATTCCCGACAAGTCAGTGAGGCCGCATCGCTGCGCAGTGAATTAGCATCCCTGCGCGCAGAGAGCACACGGCGCTCCGGCCTGGCGGACAAGGCGAATGCTCCTCAAAGTTCCAATGAGGAAGCCGCATTGCTCGAACAGCAAATCGCCGACCTCCGCAAGGCACTCGCGCGAGAGGACGCCGCAGCGAAGGCGGCGGAAAAGTCGATCGAGGAAATCCGACGAAAGCTTCCGCCACTCGACGATGGCGATACCATCGTTTCGCTGGGACGGATTACCGACATGGGAAAGGAAGCGGCCCAAGCCCTCCGAGGCGTCTTCGGGCAGCTCCGGGGCTCAAAGCTTCCGCCGGCCGAGATCGAGCAGTCCCAAGCGTCTTTCGTGAAGCTGATCGCGTGGGGGCCCGAGATTTCGGGTTTCGAAGAACGCCCTGCGGAAATGGCCAGTTTCCAGGGGGCTTTATTGCAGGAACTCTTTCACCTCGACGAATCGCGAGCCAGGCAGGTGGAGTCGATCCTCAAGACGCACTTCGATGCGCTCCATTCCGCTCGCCTTACCGCGGCATACTCAGCGGAGCCGACATGGAAAGAACGCCGGACCGCAGCGCTTACACCCTTGCTCTGGCAGCTACGCCCATTCATGCCGCGCGATTTCGATTCCCCCGAGATGTTGGGAATGATCGTGAATGTGGGAGCGGGTTTCGAAACAAAGACCGAGACCCGTTTCAGCAAGGAACCTGGCAAGTCGTCCCATTCGGTGTCCATGTCGCTTCCGTCGTGGCCACGTTTACCTTGGCTTCCGCCGAAAGAGAGCGTTTCGAAATAGAAGGTTCGAAGTCGCCGCGACGGGTCTTACACCGGCGCGTGTTCCAGGAGCCACCGCCGCCAATTTGCTCGCGCCCCAGGCACCCGCCGGCGGGCAAAGTTTGCAGTGGACGAACATCGCCTACTCGACGGGAAGTTATGCGAATCCGACGCTGAACGCGCCGGCGATCACCAATCCGCTGCGCCTTGCGCTCGATTTGGTGGAGCAGTTTGTCGCTACGCATACTGTCGATCGCTCTCGCACTTACATCACCGGGCTCTCGATGGGCGGCTACGGGACGTGGGACGCAGGCGCGCGACGCCCTGGTTATTTCGCCGCGGCGGTGCCGCTCTCGGGAAGAGGCAACATTTCCGTGGCGGGAAGCTATGCCGGCGTGCCGATCTGGGCCTTCCACGGTGCCCTCGACACGACCGTGCCGCCAAGCGGTTCCCGGAACACGATCAGCGCGATCGAGTCGGCTGGCGGGACGAAGGAGCGCTACACGGAGCTCGCGGGGCAGGGGCATAACATCTGGGCGCCGATCTATAATGGCGGCATCTATAGCTAGTGGCACCAATTACACCGGCACCTACGCCACCGAAGGGTCAGGCGACATGTATGCCTGGATGTTCGCGCAATCGGTCCCCGAGCCCGGAACTGCCACGCGGCTCGCAGCCGGCGCCCTCACGCTCATCCGCAGCCGCCGGCATTGAACGGAGCACGGGTGTCGTGCTCCGCGGACCAAAGGCCCCAATCACAAGCTAGCCCAGGGCACTGCGAAGTACGAGCGACGCCTTGGGTAAGCCAGTCAAAACGGCCGGAGCCCCGAAGCTGGCGACATCACAGCGTCGCAATTTGAAGCGTCTTGCCAGGGTCCAAACGGGGCACTGTCACGGGGAATACACCGCTGGTTTCCCCTCCCGGAAGCAAACGCACACCGGCGGGTCCGGTGGGGCGCGCTCGTGCCTCGCGCAACCAGCGGCTGCAAGCTGTGATGCCTTCGGCATCGAAACGCATCGCGTCGCCCTCGCGGAAATGGTGACACGCTGCCACTGCCCCTGCTTTGATCGCCGACTCTTCCACCGTCATGCTTCGCTCTCTCCTTCTTCTCTCGGCCGGCGTGCCGTTCATCTCCGGTCCGCTTCAGGCAATTGAGCCGACCACTCCAAATCCCGGGCTACACTATTACTACGACGTGCCGGCACAGGCGCCGAAGACAATCAAGACAGATGTCTGCATCTACGGCGGCACACCGGGCGGCGTGGGCGCGGCGGTGCAGGCGCGGCGCATGGGGAAGACGGCGGTGCTGGCAGTGTTTCGCCGGCATGTGGGTGGATTGACGGCTGCGGGGTTAACGGCGGTTGATACGGGCAAGGCGGCGTCGATTGGCGGAATGGCGATGGACTTCCTCAAGCGCGCGGCCGGCGACAAGGTGCTGAAGGCGGATGGCAGCCCGCAGTTGGACTTTCGCCCTTCGCAGGCGGAGAAAACTTTCCGCGCGCTGCTGGAGGAAGCGGAGGTGCCGGTTCATTTCGAGCACCGCCTCAAGGAGGTGAAGAAGGATGGGAATCGCATCACCGCGCTCGTTTTCGAGAATGGCACCACGATCGAGGCGCGCATGTTTGTGGACGCCACCTACGAGGGCGATCTCTTCGCTCGAGCAGGCGTGAGCTATTTCGTCGGGCGCGAAGACAACTCGGTGCACGGCGAAACGATGAATGGCTTCCAGATCGCGAAGACGCACCAGTTCCGTTTCCCGGTGGATCCCTATCGCGTGCCGGGTGATCCGAAGAGTGGTCTCCTCCCGGGCATTTCTACCGAACCGCCCCGCGCGGCAGGCACCGGCGACAAGCTCGTGCAGGCTTACAATTTCCGCATGTGGGCGGCGCCTTCAGCCGACGCGATCACGTGGCCGAAACCAGCGGGCTATAACCGTGAGGACTACGCGCTGCTCGAGCGCTATCTCACGAGCGCGCCGGAGGGTTTCGAGTGGGATTGGAAATACAAGCATGGCCCGGTGAAGTTGAACCGCGGTGACTGCAACAACGCCGGACCCATCTCCACGGATCTTGTCGGCGGTTCGAATGAATGGCCGGATGCCGATTACCCGAAACGCGAGCGCATTTTCCAACAGCACGTCACCTATCAGCAGGGAATGATGTGGTATCTCGCCAACGATCCTGCAGTGCCAGCGATTGTGCGGGCGGGCGCGCAGAGGTTTGGCCTGCCCAAAGACGAGTTTGTCGAGACCAACGGCTGGCCTCATGAGCTCTACGTCCGCGAAGGGCGCCGCATGATCTCGGATTACGTGATGACCGAGCACAACTGCACCGGCAAAGTCGCCGCTGAAGATTCCGTCGGTCTCGCCAGCTACACGATGGATTCGCACCACACCTCGCGCGTGGTGGTGGATGGCAAAGCGGTCGCCGAAGGCACAGTGGAGAAAGGGACGCCGAAGCCCTACCCGGTTTCTTATCGCTCGATCGTGCCGCGGGAAAAAGAGTGCGCAAACTTGCTCGTGCCGGTTTGCCTTTCCTCCACGCACATCGCCTATGGATCGATCCGGATGGAACCCGTTTTCATGCTCCTCGGGCAAAGCGCAGGCACGGCAGCCGCCCATGCGATCGACGCCGGGGTTGCCGTGCAGAAAATCGATTACCCGAAACTGCGCGAGCGGCTGCTTGCCGATAAGCAGATCCTCGCGTGGGACGGGCCGGCGGGCGCGGCGCACTAGGTGCGCGCTACTCGGAAGAATCAGCGTCGGATAGTTGTTCGACCGAGTGCATTTCCTGTGGTGGCGGGGTCTGAGTCTTCGGCTCGTTCGTCTCTTGCGCCAGGGTGGGCTTGCGCAGGGTGGCGAGGTTCAGAAGCCGTTCACGACGTTGGGGGCCTTTGGCGTGATACGGCGACGAGAAGTTCAGCATGGCGCGAACTTTGCAGAACGGGGCGAATTGTCGAGGGGACGATCCTTTCATCTTGGCAAGCGGCGGCGAGGGAGTTGCCGTGGAGTGATCCGGGGCATTAATGCTCCGCGCCGGAGATCCCACCGAGGCAGGCTGGGAAGCCTACCCTGCATTGTTTGGCGCTTCGCGCGTTGATGTACGGGCCGTCATCTCCCCCGCGAGAGGCGCTCGGCAAGGGAAGCCGGAAGCAGGGCCGCGGCAATCTTCCCGCTCGTCTTCTCGATGTCGTAAGCGACCCGACGGAACTCGATGGTGTTGGCGGCTTCGTCGAAGACGACATAGCCAGCGAGCGGATTGCCGTCGCCGGGCTGCCCCACCGAGCCGACGTTGACCAGCGTCTTGCCTCCTTCCGGCAGGCGCACCAGTCCGGTTGTCGGGTAACTGAGCATACCCTTCCGACTTGGATGCCAGACCGCCGGCTCGCGCGTATGCCCACAAAAGCAGAGGGGGAAGTTCTGCACTTCAAAATGCGCCAGGGCGTCATTGGAGCTGAGAACATACGGCCAACTTCCTGGATCTTCCAACGACGCGTGAACGAACTCGCTCCGGCCACGCGCGAAGGTGAGGGGCAAATTGGAAAGGTAGCTTTTCTGTTCGCTGGAGAGATTCCTCCGGGAGAACTCCACGCCAGCGAGCAGACCCGCGGGTATGGATGAATCGTGGCCGGCCTCGCAGACGGCCAAGTCCTGGTCGCCTTGCAGGACCGGGCAAGCCAGCGCTCGAATAAGTTCGAGACACTCAGCCGGACTGGCACCGGTTCCGACGATGTCTCCGAGACAGACAAATTGCTCGACGCCACAGGCTCTCATATCGGCGAGAACCGAATCGAGGGCCTCCAGGTTGGAGTGAACATCGGAAAACACGGCGATGGGTGAGTCGGCCATCACACGAGGTATGACCCATCGGCGGCGTCCGGAGCAACGAAGATGGAGCGATGCAGCTGAATTGCGCGCGCCGGAACAGCTTTCCCGAGCCGCTCGATGCGCTCGCGTTATTCCCCGTTTCCCTGCGGAGGCGAATAATTGCCTCGCTCGAAATGCGTCCGATCATGCGGCGAGCGATGAAGCGCCTAATGCCGATTCGCCGAGACGCAGGCCACTGTCGGCGGAACCGGGAGCACGATGCCCAACGTCGTTCCATGTCCGGGCGTGGTTTGAACTGCAGGGTGCCGCCATGCTTCTCGAGAATCCGGATCGCAATGGATAGTCCGAGGCCGGTGCCGGCAGACTTGGTCATGAAGAAGGGATCAAATAGGCGCCCCTGCACCTCCCTTGCCCCCGACGAATGCGAGCACGCTTTCGGCGAAACGGTCGATTCGCGCCGCGAAGCCAAAGTGCAGCACCGCCCAAGCGCGAAGCTGAGGAAAGCCATCGCGGAAGCCATCCAGCGCAGTTCTGCCCGCGCATCGGCTTCCGCCGCGGCGACGGTTTCCGCCCGGTCGAACTCCAGTAGGACCCAACCCGTTTGTCCTCCCGTGAACTGGAAGGGATGCGCGCTCACGAGCGTATTCACATCCGTAAAAGCTCACCGAGAGCCACGGGCAAGAAAGACTTGTCATGGATCCAGAGCGCCGAGCCCGTGGCTCCTCGGTGCAGCGCTCTTGTTGGGCCTGTGATTGATGAGGTGATATCAGTATCAGCGGTCTTCCCAATCCGATGGCAGGTTCTGTCCCTCGATGACAAATTCGAGGTCCTCGTGCCAGCAGAGCTCTATGGTTCCGACGATGTAAGGAAAAACAGACGCGAACTCAGCCTTGGTTAGAGCCTCACCGCTGATGACGTTTGGGCGGTTGAGAACTCTCAACAATGCCTCTGTGGTTGCATCAACGGGAATCGAGTAAACTGGGACATTATTGCGGTAACAGCTCAGGCAGTAGCCAACGTGCCTTGGCTTCGTGAAAGGGATTTGCAGGTCCGGGATCTCTTTCGGGTTCATCTACAGATTTTGTCCGCCCAACGACTAAACTCAGCGACAGTCGCGGGCGCAGGAAGTGCGAAACCACAGACCGGGCCGCCTGTCCCGCGAATGTTCGCTGCAGTCCCCTCGTTAGGCGTTGCCGCTGTTCGGACTAAAGGTCGCATAGAGTCAGTAGCCTGCGGTGTAAAAGGTATCGGTAGCTATGCCATGCCGGAAATATACGACAGCGGTGGCAAGCCAGGGATAAATCCATCGCTCGCGTCCATCCTTTTCGCGCTCGATGCGGCTTGGATGGCCGAGTGTCTGGAGAACCTGAGCGGCTCGAAAACCCTTAACGCTTGCGAGACGTTTGAGGTCGGCATCGTTGGGCCATCGGTTGAGCGGCTTTGCAAGCTTTGGGTTTGGGCGACTGCTCTGATCACCGACGGCAGTAACGCTGGCGAACGCGGTCACCATCGAAAATAGGAGGGCTAAAATCGCTCGATTCATAGAACGCGCGTAGCAACGACTAGACCTTATGGCTGCCTGACCGAGCGAGCGGCGCCATTCGAGGGTTGAGGAAAGCGAGTGGTGTGCCTGCGGATGGGCGATACCGCGGATTGCCGGCCGAAGCCGGTAGAGCCGCAATGCGGGATCAT
>CBHXZU010000036.1:0-16216 GCA_966125105.1 uncultured Prosthecobacter sp. | reverse complement strand
CGTTGCCGCGAAGCCTCCTGAGAAGGCACCACAGCTGACCCTCGATTATTCTGAGGGAGGGACGCGGAAGAGCATGTCGTCGGCTGAATGGGCTGCTCTCAAGAAAAACGAAGCCGCGCAGGTCCGGGTCAAAGAGCTCGAAAAGCAGATCGCCGAGGGCAAAGCGGCTTTCACCTTCCAGCCGGCCGTCTTGGAAATCGAACGATTGGAAGTCACCGTCGCCGATCTCAATCTTTGGTTCGCAAACAAGCCGCTGGAAACCTCGACGTCCGGCCTCAGGGCGTCTGCCCGGCAGTGGATCAGCGGCGGCCGCGCCAAGGAGATCGATCGTCGTGTGGGGCCGATTCGCTCGGGCAACCGGATGATTTGGGAGAATATCTACGAATACCGTCATCCCTTTGCATACACGATCGAGGGCTACGTGCCGGAACCGGCGATGAAGCGTCCCGAGACCGTCGATGAGCATATCAAGTTGCTCTCGGTATTGAAACCCACACCGGTCAAAACTCTCGAGAAACCCGTGATCGCTCCGAGAAGTTTTGAAACTCGCAACACGGGACTCACGATTGAGATTGAGCCGGTCATGGTTGCCAGCGGCCGCTTCGTCACCGCGCAGATTGCGCTGACCGACGACCGACTGTGCGGCACCCAAGTCCTCCATCGCCGTGATGTCGGCGACACGGCAGAGCCTGACATGGAGCAGCCGATCTTCAACCGGATGCGCGTTTCGACAAACTTTTCCGCGGGAATTGGGGAGGCACGCCTCCTCTCCATCACGACGCCAGCGACGGCTGAGAAGAAAGCTGACCCAGAGCGGCGAATCGTGACTTTTGTCACCCTGCGGAACTGATTGACTCCTGCCATGCGGCCAAGCCTACCGGCGCTGATTCTCTCGGCATTCGTCGCCGTGGCGATCGCCATTCTCGTGACAGGCGGTTTGCTGGCGCAACGGGAGACGATCGAGCGAACGGAACGTGACCGCGGTTCGCACGAGCAACTCGCGGCGGAACTCCGCGAGGAACTTCAACGGCTCGACGCGCTCTACGAGCGCCACCTCAAGGATTTGTTGAGCCGGGCGCAAAACGATACCGGGCCAGGGTTCATCGCAGCGTGCAAAAACGTGGTCGGCTTGCGGCATTTCTCCCGGCTGAGCCCAAAGTCCGCCGGGATTCGCGAACTTCAGGTGGACATACGAGTGCCGGGCGCAGCCAGCGTTCCGATCCCTGTGTTGTCAGGAACGGCCCCAATGAATGGATTCTCCCGGCGGGAACTCCACCCTGACCAATTATTCGGCAATAAAGCCGAGGGCTGGCTGCGTGAACCCGGCCGGCCGAGCCTGTTCATCATGCCGTCGAGCGGATCGGCGGCGGATGTGCTCACGATCGACGACGCCGAGGTCTGCAGCGTGATTGATCGCTGGCTTTCGACATGGTTGCGCGAGCCGTTTGGCCGCGTCGCGCCTGGAGAAGACCGGATCGTGGGCCCGTCCAAAAAACCGTTGGCTGAATCAACTCCCGCGAGCGGCGCTCCACCCGATTGGGTGCTGCCAATTCGCGCTGCCTTTGGCACCTGGCGCATCGAGTCGTGGGATCCGCGTTTCGTCCGTCGTGAATGGAACGTTCCGGTGCTCGCGGGCACAATGGGGCTCGCCACGGCGGTCCTACTGGCAGGTGTGAGCCTGGCCGCGCGGGTGCGTCGCGAACGATTCCTCGCGGAGCAGCGCGTGTCGTTTGTAAACCGGGTTTCGCACGAATTGCGCACGCCGCTGACGAACATCCTCCTCAATCTCGACGTCGCCGCCGACGCGCTCGAAGACGACGCAGAACCCTCGCGGAGACTCGGCCTCGCTCGCGAGGAGGCGCGTCGGCTGGGCCGCCTGATCGAAAACGTGCTCACCTTCTCGCGCAAGGAGCGGGACGCGATCGAGCCTTCGCCGCGAGCGTGCATGCCTGCCGCGGTGATCCAGGATATCCTCGATCAATTCGGCCCCGCACTTCGCCGCCGCGAAATCGTGATTGAGGCAGCCCTCGACAATACCCGCGCATGTTTTCTTGATGCCGACGCCCTCGCGCAGATCACGGCGAATCTTTTCTCCAATTTAGAGAAATACGTGCCCGCGGGCGCCGTAGCGTTGCAACTGCGGCTGGAGCTGGCGGAATTGATCCTCACGGTAGCCGACAAAGGTCCCGGCGTTCCTGACGAAGCGGCGGATCGCATCTTCCTTCCGTATGAACGCTTGAACGACCGGACGACCGCCGGCGTTACCGGCACGGGCCTCGGCCTCGCCATTGCACGAGAGCTGGCGCACAAAATGGGCGGCACTCTGAAGTTGCTTCCCTCGTCCATGGGCGCCGTTTTCGAGTTGCGCGTTCCAGCGCCAGCGGTGCCCGATCTCCGGGCCACTTCCGCCGCATGAAGATCCTCCTCGCCGACGACGACCCGATGACGCTCGATGGTCTGCAGGCGTGCGTCGCGCCCGAAGGTTTCACCCCAGTTCTCGCTCGTGACGGGCGCGAAGCCCTCGCGCTTTGGGAGCAGCACCGTCCGGACATCCTCTGCCTCGATATCATGATGCCGCATGTCGATGGCTACGAAGTGTGCCGCCGCGTGCGAGCGCGCGACGCCCACGTGCCCGTGGTCTTTCTATCCGCGAAGAGTGAGGAGATCGATGTGGTAGTGGGCCTGCAGCTGGGCGCAGATGACTTCATTCGAAAGCCATTCGGAAAACACGAGTTCCTCGCCCGCATTCGCACGGCACTGCGGCGCGTGCAGTCTCGCTCGGAACCGCCCCGGGTTTTTGAAATGCACGATCTCCGTGTCTATCCGCTTGAGTTGCGCGCCACGCGCGATGGACAGGAGATCGAGCTCAGCCCGCGGGAATGCGCCATCCTTGCCCTGCTACACGAGCGCGCCGGCCAGGTGGTCGACCGCGACACGCTCCTTAATCAATGCTGGGGCCTGGACTACTTCCCCGAGTCCCGAACGCTTGACATGCAAATCGTGAAACTGCGCAAACGAGTCGAGCTCGACCCGGCGAATCCGGAGTTGATCGAGACCGTGCGCGGCGCCGGCTATCGCTATCGGGCGAGGGTGTGACCGAAAGCACGGCGTTGAACATCGACCCCGGTCAAACAACAGCCGCAGGCGCTGGCACTTGGCTTGCAAGTTGGTACGTGGTGTGTCAGTACCCGCAGCCGCAGCATGGCCTCCGAGACAGAACGTTTCTGCAACGAATTGACGCAGGGTAAGCGTCCCCTCACGGAAGTTATGCGGATCGCGAAGCTGATCGCGGCTACCCACGGGTTTCGTGAGCATGAGTTGTGGATTACGAGTGAACTCGAGGGCTACCCCACCTACAAGGAGCTGCCGAATTACCGCCTCGTGAATGGGATCGAGCAGACGTGGCATTCGGACAAAGGATTTGAGACGAAGCAGAACGGCACGCTCGCGCTTCACGCGCCTTTCGTCGACATGCCCATCGATGGCAAAGCGAAGCTTTTCGCGCTGGGCACAGACTCGCGGGTCATCCTGCCCTGCGATTCCTATGAACAGCTCACTCGTGGCGTCCGCAATCGACTGCTGGATTTTGCGGCAGAGTTGAGGCGAACTCCGGAGAAGCTTTCGCCGCACGCAACGCCTGACGATGGGAGTAAAACCGCGGATCCGAGGAAGTGGCTGTCGCGGATCAAATACGTCCGGACGCTCGAGAAGACCTTCCTTCTGCCCAAGGCGGAGCTGCAGCAGTTCACGCCCGACATTCTCGGCCTCGGCAACATCCGCGCCGTGGCGACGAGGGATTGTTTGGCCGCAGTATTCGATCTCGAAGGGTTTAGCACCTTCTGCAATTCACGAGACCCTCACCTTTACGTTCCAGGCTTCCTGGAAGAGTTTCTGACGTGGATTACTGGGGAACTCCGCGCGCCTGACGCGGCCGCTCCTGCGAATGAAGATGACGCTGTTCTGCGGCATCCCTTGCCTGTGTATGCGAAGTTCCTTGGAGACGGATTGCTAATCCTGTGGGACTTGGCGGGCCACCTCGATGAAGTCGTCGATCGTATTTCGGAGACCTGTCGCCTGACGACGGAGCAATACCGGCTCTCGTTTGTGCCGTCGGCAATGAACTCGCTTTCACTTCAACCTCCGATGCGCCTGCGGTGTGGAGTCGCGCGCGGGAATGTCTTGAGCATCGACGGTAATGATTTCGTCGGGCCGTGCATCAATGCAGCGGCCCGGCTGCAGAGCCTGCCTGGCATCACGTTTGCAGTCAGCTCTCACGGCCTATCGAGCCTTTTTAGAAAGCACCCGGAGTATAAACGAGTCACGGCCAACTTGCGCGGGATCGGCAAAGAAATGGTCTACATTCTGAAGGAGGAACTCGAGAATTTGGATCCGCGTTACGCGAACTTGTACACGTAACGAATTGTGCGACTGTTGTCGCGCGCGGAACGATCGCCACAAGAAACCTCCGCCTAGTTTAGTGCTTCGTAATCGGGGGTAACGCAGTGCTTCTCGGGGAAAATGGCCCGCCGACACACGAGAGAATGTTACATTAATTGCGAAGCCCTACACTAGCGACGGGCCGAAGGCCCAAGGACAAGCTAGCCCCGGTCAGAGTGAGGAACGAGCGTCGGCATGGGTAAGCCCGTCAATCGGCCAGAGCCCCGAAGGTGGCGTCACAACAGCGCCCTGATCTTTTGGCAATCGCTATAGCTAAATGGTCCGCGTTTTCGGTCGCGGGGATCGCGTCGTTCCGACGGCTTACGGCACGCGGAAGAACTTTCCTGTGTAAGGGCAGCGCGCGAGCGCGCCCGAGGCGAGGCCGCTAACATCGATCATTCCCTGGTCATCGGTGTGAGGGCTGCGCAGGACCCCGGTGCGACCTTCGACGATTCTCCCCGCAGGGAGCTCGGCGGGGGCCGGCGGCTCGGGCGCGGTAGGGGTTACTTGAAAAACGTAGATGCGATCGATCGCCGTCATGTTTCCGCCCGGCCAGAAGCGGAACTCCAAGTCTTTCGCTTCGGGCAGGTAAACGGGGATGGCAATCTCCTGCCACTTTCCTGCGGGCTGTTTCGTGGCGTCGAGGCGCGTGCCGCTGCGGGTGCAGGCATTGTGCGCCACGTCGAGGAAGATCGTCCCCGCGGCGGGCGCCGCCGGAATCAGTTTGAATCGATAGACCACCAGGTAATGCCCCGGTTGGAACTTCGCGTAGGGACCCCAGAGCATGATGCCGTCGTCTCCGACGACCGCCTTTGCCGCATGCGATCCCGAGACTTCGTCCACGGCGCCGCCATTTTTCATTGGCGGGTTTGCCGCGTCGAAAACCTTGGCTAGTTTCGCGTGGGCGATGCGCCCGGCGGAAACGAGCGGTTGCTGCGCGACGGTATCAAGGATGCCGGGTGCCTCGCGATACTCGGTGGAAAAGGTGAGTTCGATGCGTGGGGGGAGAGTGTCGCCATCGGTGCGGTCCACGGCGCTGAAGGCACACGTCGCGAGCACGGTTGTCGCAAGCAAAACTCTGGGAAGCATTCCAAACCGTCTAGCGCATTTACCTTGGTGTTCAATGCTGGAACGCGGAATGCCGCTTATGGCGAAGCGTTCTGCACGACGATCTGCAAAGAGGGCATATGCCCCGTGCCGATGTTCTCCTTGCTGTCAAACCGCGCCATGAGCGGCGGTGCAATACCAACGGCGCCGGATCGCGAGGGTCAGGGTCCTCGTAACTATAAGTCACCATCGTCTGGACTCCGTAAATAACCAGCCCGCGATTGCTGTATGGATCATCCACCCACTTCCGCGCGATCTCGGTGACGTCGAGCACGAGAAACTTGCCGGCCTGGTTTCCTCCAACCATGTTGCTGTGGACATTCCCTCGCGCGGGCCGGGCCTCTTTGCTGGCTGGAGATGCGTTTCGGCGGAGTGCCTGGACGCGACGCTCACTTTTCTGCGTTTTCACGAATCCACTTGGCGAGTTCGCGCATGGCGTCCGCGGTTGCGGGATCCGTTTCTTTGCGAAGCTGAATCTCGACTTTCGACAGATCGGCGCGCGTTGCGGCCCACCATCCGGTCACGTCAGCCGCGCCGCGCCGCACCACGGGGTCTGGATCGTCCAGGAGGCCGGCATAGAGTTGCAGCCGCTCGTTTGGGCCCATCACTTGAGATACGGTATCGAGCGCGGACCGGCGCACCGCGGGTTTCGGATCAGTCAATGCGGCGCGGACGAACTTTTCGGCGCCTTTTGCGTCGGCTTCCACGACGGCGGAGATGAGTTTGGAAAACTCGTAAGTCCGATCAGCGGCAGCTGTCGTGATGCCCTCGTCAGCGATGAGCCGGGCGCGGGACAAGCACAGCTCGACCAAGCGAGAGGAAGGCGCTGCACGCAGGATATCGATCGCGCCCATCTGGTCGCGTGGTAGCTCGAGAAACGTCTCTTCCACGCGAGCGAGGATGCGCGCATCGCCGAGCTTCAATTCGAAAGCTGCGGCCGCCATGGCCTCGCACCATCGACGCCAATGCGCGCCGTTTTCCTCGTCTGCACGTTTGAGAAATGCCTCGACCAGCGCCTTTGCGGCTTCCGTGCTCGGCTTCGGTCTGGGTTTGTCATCGTCCAGGCCGGGAATTGGCTGGCGCTCCTCCACGTGAAGCAGCTTCTCCGCCCAGCGGACACTTCCCGGCTGCGGCTCGAGCTCTTCTGCTTCCGACCGTCCAGCATCAAATCGAATGAAGCGCCCGTCGCGATAAGGAACTCGGGTTGTGAACCGCCAGTGCTGCCCATCGGGAGTGCGGACCTTCTCTTCGAAAAAATCCCCTTCCTCGGTGCTCTTCGCCGGCGTTCCGAGGAGGGATCGTACCGCTGCTGGAGTCATTTGCGGTTCCATCCACGCGAGGTCTCGGCGCAGCTTTGATTTCGAGGCTGGCCAGTCCGGGGACGGCGGATTGTCGGCGGCCAGCTTTGTCATCCATTGCTCGCGAGTGTTGGAGCCGGGTTCCCGCATCCGAAGCGATTTGCCGATCCGGGCGAAAGCTTCCTGCGTGATGGCGGTGTGCGTCCACTCGAGCGCGATCGCCCGGTGTTTCGCGCCGAGCGCCTGCACCTTCTTGATTGCGCCGGAAGGCAGAAAGCTGAAGCGCAACAGCGTTCCGTCTGCCACCAGCAATTGGTCGTGAACGACGGGGCCGCAGAGGCAAATGCCGTCATCGAACCGGTCCGTCTGCTGCACAAAGATCGTGAGGTAGGGAATTTTTGGCCCAGCCACGAGCCGGTAGGCGCGTTCGAAACTCCGATCGGCATTCCCAATCGCGCCTCCGACGATTCCGAACTCTTCGCCCGGTTCGATGGGAGTCACGCGCAGGAGCGGGTCATCCGGGTATTCGAAGCTGACCAAATCGTCCTGAAACGTTTTCCAAGCCCCGTCTGCTTTGCGTTCGAGCACTTTTAGCAATTCCTCCGTCAAGGCATCGCCGAGTTCTTTCTTTAAGTACTCGGCGCCGATGCTTTCGTACTCGCTCGGTTCATTCGGAAGGATGTCGGTCTTCCCCTGCAGGCGTTCGCTGGCGCAGCGGGGCGGAGTCTCGGCGAAGACTGGACAGAGAAGCGCGGTGAGGATGGCGAGTCTGAGGGAGAGGCGCATTGACGGAAACGCTCAGCCGCAAGCCAGGCGCTCGCAAGGAAGGAATCGTGACGGGTTGGTGAGGAAGGGCGCGGCATGGACGCTGGACGGCGAATAACTCGTTATCTGCGAAGTTTGCGTGGCCGTGTTTTGGATGAATGGTATGAGTTCCTCGTGTTTCCCTCGAACATCTTGATCGTTTGGCTGGTGACGCTCGCTGCCGCATTTGGCGGCGGAGAATACCGGTTTGTGGTCGGCGGAGTTCAGCAATCGATCCCGGTAATGTCTCTCAATGGAACTCCGGAGCACCTGCAGCCGGGGGACCTCGTTTACGTGAGCGGTTGGTGGATCACGCTGGACGAACCGGGTGAATACGTTTTCGAAACACGGGAGAAGTACCGGGAGAGTTTGTGGCGGATTTTGCCGGATGAGGAGAGGCTCGCCGGAATCGTCATGTCGGTGAATAACAACCTGCGAAGCGGGCCGGAGTATTCAGGGGCGATGCCCTCCAAAATGCCCAAGGTTGAGCGCCAGAGCACGAGGGGCGTGAAGGTCGAGGGTTGGGATCCGCGGTTTGCGAAGGAGCTTTCGCTGCTCGAGCTATCGCAAGTGTGTGTGGAGCACCGATTCGAAAGCCCTGAGCACTATGCGAGGTGCGCGTTTCCCCGGGACATTACGCGGCTCGTGCTGGATCACCCCGCTGACAGGTGCGCGAAGCTTCGCCTGCCGCGGCTGCTCGCCGCGCGGATCAACCCGGTTCTCGACGGAAAGGATCTCGAATGGTTGATCCACTCGCCCAAGCTGCGCGCGCTCTCGCTCGACTTCGATGTGGCAGAAGCTTCGACACTGCCGCCGAAGGTGCTCTCAGCACTGCCGGACCTGCGAAGCTTGGAAACGAGTTTTGGCAATCTCGCAAACGTGACGCCGGCGATCGGTAGACACCCGAGCCTGCGCTCAATTTCGATGCGCTCAACCGATGTGGGGAGTGCTTTGCGCGACTGGACTGCGCCTAACTTGGAGAATCTGGCATTTTCGGATGTGACTGCCGAATGCCTGCCGCAACGCATCTTGCCAAAGTTGCAATCGCTGGAACTTACGCAGAGTGCCTGGATGCTCATCGATCCGAAGGTGATTTCCGATACAGAAAGCGAACGCTTCAGGACCGCTCATCCGCAAGCCCGGATGGTGCTAAATTGGGCGGAGGAGTTTGCGCGGTCGATTCGGGGTGTTGATCGCGTCCGGCTGCGGAAGGGAGGCGAATGCTGCTGGCCAAAGAACCAGGACCTCGGCGTTTTTGATTCATCGGAACCAGCGGAGGTCTCCGCCTTCCTGGATCTGCTCCGCGCGCATCCCAATGGCGGGGTTTCGGGCGTGATGGATTGCGGCACGCATGCGATTGAATTCTATCGAGGCAAGGAGTTGGTTCGAATCCTGGGAATGTGGATCCTCGGCGCGGATCGCCCGGTGGGCTTTCGGTTCGCGCTCGAGCCGCAGAGCGCGATCTCGGTTGGTCAGTGGGTGGGTCGCCGGATGAATGGAAGGGTGGGGGACTTCGCATCGAGGGAGCAGCGCTTCGCAAAATATCGGGAGATCATGCCGGAGGCGTTTTTGCCAGATCCGCGCGTATCGGGGGAAACGGCCGAAGTCATCGTCAGCAGCTGGCCGGTGGTCATGGATTCCCCGCAAGTTTTAGCGAGCCGGATTTTCAGCCTCTATGGATGCCACGAGGATGATTGGAACGTGGATGCAGGCCTCGATCCCACTCTGCGAAGCAAGCTGCTGCCTGCCGTTTCGCTGACGACGATCATGGAGATCGGCACCTCACACGACAGTTCCGAGCATGAACGAAACGGATTGGCACGTTGGCTCTTTGCCGATGGGCACCTTGCGGATTTGACGGACGCTGACCTGGAGCGGCTGCTTTCAGGAATTGCGCGGGAAGCCCTGGTGCATCCGCGAGTCATCAATCGGCGGATGGCGATGGCGGCCCTCGCCAGGCGCAATACACCAGCCACACGCAGGCTGTTGCTGGAGGTGATCACGGGTGAATTGAACAGCCTGCCTGCGAACGGCAAGGCGCACCGCAATGCCAGCGGCGATCAACGCCCCTTCCCCGAATGTCCCACCGTCCTCGACACTGCGCCTGACGCGATTGCTGCGGCGGCGCACCTGCTGCACCACGGAGGAGCGGAGACGAAGAGAGCAGTCATTGCGGCCTTGCCGCGTGTTGCTCCTGAAAACGTCGAAGGAATTCGGGAGCTTCTAAAGAAGTTAGAACAGGCTGAGCCCTGAGTCGCAGGCCCTGCGATGATTGGAGGCGGACGATCCAGTGATGGATGGGCTGATCGAAAGGCGGATTTGCAGTTTGGACAAGTGCGGACCCCAGATTCATCCGTGACTTAGTAATAGAGGATGCGGCACCCTGGGGTCGCGCAAATGGCAGTCATTCTGTTCATGACGGGTCTGTTGTGCTGCTTCGCGGCCATCATCGTCCTTGCCGTTAAGCTCGCTGGAAAAACCCCGCTTACGTGGAGCGTCGCGACCGTGACGATTGTCGCCCTGTTATTAGCGGGTTGGGCCGGACTCCAAATGGCGGTGATCCTGGGCGCCGGGGTTTAGGATTCCAGCACTCTAGTGATTAGTAATAGCGAAGGTCCATGCCGGATCACCCAGGGCTCGGCACCCGCAATGCGGCCTGGAATCGGAGTGCAGCGGAACCGCCGGAACTGATTTTGCTTCAATATGAGACAAGCCACTGCTCCTTGGCGCGAGCGTGCTTGCGCAGCGCGGACAACTGATCCCTTTGGACCGGGAGCCTGCTCTTGAAATGAAAACCGCCGCTCCTGTGAGGGAGCGGCGGCTCTGTTTTGGAGTGTCCGCGTTGTCTAATTGCGGAAGATCTCCCGCGTTTTGGGTAATCCCTTCGGCTCCGCCGATGGATTACGTGCCGATCTGGAGAGGGATGGGCGGGGAAAGAGCGCCTGACTAAAATGTCATGTGCGCGTTTGCCGGAGGGACGCGCATCTTCTTGCCATGCAGCTCGCGCAGAGCACGGAGGGCCCAGCGCGGCAGGGCTGCAACCGAAGGCGACGCGCGTGATGTGAATCTGGAAGGCAGGAAAGGTTCTCGCTCCGCCCGGCTCTTGCCTTCCAAGTTGACCCGAACCGAACCGATACATCGCGCGTTATGCAGATTTCTACGCGTAGTAGCAGAGAGGTGCGGCAGGACGAAGGCGGTGGCGGCAGGGAGTGCGGAGGGGATTACGACGGACAAGGGTCACGGGGACTCGACGGGCTTATCGTGCTGTTTTCGATTCCTTCCGCGCGGGCGCGTATGTGCTCGCCAGCAAACGGGTCGATTTCTTAGAGGACTCGGGCAATGAAACGGATGGTGGCTGCTGCGATCTTGATCACTTTGGTTCCGGCGATGGCGGAGAACTCGAACTGGCCGCGGTTTCGCGGTCCGAATGGTTCGGGCGTGGCCGACGGGCAGAAACCTCCGATCGAATTCGGTCCGGAAAAGAATGTGTTGTGGCAGGTGGCGATGCCTTCGGGACCATCGTCTCCGTGCGTGTGGGGAAACCGAATCTTCCTCACGGCTTACGATGGTGGAAAGCTTTGGACGGTTTGCCTGGATCGCGCGACCGGCAAGGAGTTGTGGCGGCGCGACGCTGGCGCGCAGACGATCGAAGCGTTCCTGGCCGGGCAGGGAAGTCCGGCTGCGGCGACTCCGGCGGCGGATGGCGAGCGCGTGGTGGTGTATTTCGGCTCCTGCGGATTGATCGCTTACGATTTCGACGGCAAGGAGCAGTGGCGGCACTCGCTTCCCGTGGCGGAAACGAACAACGATTTCGGCAGCGGGACGTCACCCATCCTTGCCGACGGCCTGGTGATCCTGGTCCGCGATTTGAAGAATGATTCCGCGATCATGGCGGTCGACGCCGCGACTGGGAAACAAGTCTGGAAGACGGAGCGCCCCGCGATGGCAACGGGATATTCCACGCCGGTGCTCTGGGACCACGATGGCGGCAAGGAGATCGTGGCTCCCGGCGGACTGGCCATGAAAGCCTATGACCTTCGCACTGGCGCGGAGCGCTGGGCGGTGCGCGAGCTTTCCGCGGTGAACTGCGCATCGCCAGTCGCGGCGAATGGAATGCTCTATTTTGCGAGTTGGGCGCCAGCCGGTGAAGACGCGCCGATGCCGCAATTCGACGATATTCTCAAAGGCGACGCGGACGGAGACGGAAAGTTATCCGAAGCCGAGTCGGAAAAGACGCCGCTCAAGGGTTTCTTCAAGCCGAATGACTCCGACAAGGATGGCTTCATTACCCGCGCGGAATGGGAAGCGTTGCTTGGTTATCTCAAGCGTGGAAAGAACCGCCTCGTCGCGGTCAAACCGGGCGGGAGCGGTGACATCACCGCGTCCCATGTGGCCTGGCAGAAAACGAAGGGCCTGCCTTATGTGCCGAGTCCCGTTTTTTATCGGGGCAATCTATTCCTCATCAAGGACGGCGGCCTCGCATCCTGCTACGAAGGCGCCACGGGGGCTCCGAAGTATGAGCAAAAGCGACTCGGCCTCGATGGACAATTCTACGCGTCGCCCGTGGCGGCCAACGGCCATCTGTATCTGCTAACCCTGGATGGAAAAGCGGCGACCGTGTCGGCTGAGGACCAGCCGACGGTGGTTTGGCGCTCCGACTTCCGCGAGCGGGTCGCTGCCACGCCCGCGATCGTGGATGATACCCTCTACCTTCGCACGGAGACGAAGCTCTTCGCATTCAGGGCTAGATAAAGGGCTCACGCCGGGAATGGCTCGGTCCCCATCGGGTTAACCGCGGATTGAATATTGCAGGGCTGCAGCAACAGCCGGGACGGTTGCTGGGCTGTGTGGCGCTCCTTCAGAGCTAATCCGTGTGACGACTGAATTCCCAGGGCGACGCTCGTCCCTCGCTCTGCCCTGGGCTGGTATGTTGTTGGGCCTTCGGCCCGCTCGGAAGCCGTGGGTAATTTCAAACCTGGGCGCCGCCGAGCAGCTTCACGTTCAAGCTGCCGCCGGCGAATAACATCTCATCCAGGGCGGATTCGACGTGATTCAGCTTTAGCTCGCTCGTGGCATTCTCCTGCACGAGGAATTGCGCGGAACGACGCATCAGTTCTTTAATGAAAGCGGCACTGCTCTTGTTGGTTTTCTTTACAAGAGCATTGGTGACGTCGTCACTGATCCTCAAGCCGCCGGCGTAAAGGCGAACCAGCTTGCGGCGACCCTCATCATCCGGAAGTGGGAACTCAATCGCTTGATCGATGCGTCCCGGGCGGGAGGCGAGCGCGGCTTCCAATTCTTCCGGGCGATTTGTCGTCAAGACGAACAGGAGTTCTGCCTCTTCCCGCAATCCGTCCATCTCGTTGAGGAGCTTGTTGAGCAACGATTCCTCGCAGGGGCCGTGCATCTGCCCGCGAGAACGCGCAATCAAGTCGACGTCCTCGATCACAATCATGGCTGGTTGCAGAAAGCGGGCGAGTTGCATGTATTCGTCGAGCAGACCGACCTGCTCCGCAGTGATGAGAAGCGTAGTATGATTGGGCAGCTGACTCGCCAGATACTGAATGGTGTGCGTTTTGCCGGTGCCGGGCGGCCCATAAAAAAGGAGGCCCTTTTTAACGCCCATTCTTAGCGCGCTGAGCCGTTGACGCTGCTTGATGAAATCGGTGACGTTGCTTTCGAGAAGGCGCAAGGTGCGCTGGGGAAGGATCACTTGTTCCCGGGTCACCGGCCGTAACTTGTGCACCTTCACAGCCGCTGAGTGGCCGGAGTAATTTTCCAGTTGCTCCAGGGAGATAACTTTCCCGCGATACGACCGCGCCTGGCTGATGATGCGCTCGATTTGCACGAAGAAGCGTCTGCTGAGTTCCGCGCCCGAGGTTCCTGGCATCAGGGCCATCTCGATATGCAGGCCTCGGCTTCGGCCGAATTTTTCTGCCGGTGTCATCACGACGGCGAGTTTCTTACCTTGCGCAGTTCCCAACCACAGGGAGTTCTTCAGGCAGCGAACCGGCGCGTCCGTTCCGACTTCGACTTCGTCGAACTGCAGCGGGCCGATCGTGGGCGAATAATCGTGATCGGTTGCGAGCGCGCTAAATGTCAGGGTTTCGTGCGACATGGCCGCGTGCACTCCGTACTGATGCGCGAGGACGTAACCATCCTTCAAGACCTCCTCGAGCGCGCCTTGCATATCCACGCGAGCGGTCGAGGGGAAGACTCGGCTGGTGGTGACGAGTTTATGCAGGTCGTCACTTCCGAAGTGTTCGCGGAGCGCCGTGGCAACAAGCGGGGAGGACTTTTTGCCGCTTCGACTGGATTTCATCAGCGCTCTTCTACCCATTCGTCCTCTGCGCGGCGAGCCGCGTTACGAGTCCGCATTCGGCACGAGGCCGCTCCGGCGGATCGTTGCTGACGATGTGGCCTGGTCGCAGCGTGAACTAGGATGTGCTGTTTCTAAAAAGAACGCCGCCGCTCCTGCCGGAACGGCGGCGTTGGAATGGGCAATGGCGAATATTGCCGGTTTGGCGCTAGGCGAGGCGGCCTCCTTTCGAGTCGCCGTTGAGCATGGCGGCAACAAGCGTGCCTCCGCTGCCGGAACCCGAGCCATCACCGCCGGGCGGCGGCGTCGGCTCGGTGGTCGAGCCGCGGGAACCGCGGGCGATTTTGCGCGCGACCTTCCAGGCGGCGATGATTTCCGGTTGCCCGCGGAAATGGTTGCGCACGCAGGCGTCCAGTTTCTGCGCCGCGAGGATGCCGAGGCGGGCTTTTGCCTTCAGTGTCGCGGTGCCAAGCGCGCTGCTGATCTTGCCGCCATTCTTTTGCGAGGTCGCGGTTTGGAACGCCGTGAGCAGCGCGCCGAGTTCCGTGAGGAACGTGGCGGGCAGGCCGGCAGCGACAAACTCCTCCGACAGCGGCGTTGCCGTGGCGATGATGTTTTGCGCCGAGGCCACCAGCGCCGCGTAGCCGCCCGAACGCGGCAGACGGAACGTCGGGGCGATGCCCGGGTGATCCTCCAGCGTGCGTGCCGTGCGGTTTACATCGCTGAGGTAGGCGCGCAGGTCACGCGAGGTGCTCTCGCGCAATCCGACGCCACTGGCGCGTTCGCCGAGGCCTCCGATTTGTAACTGCGCCGCCGCTTCGAGCGCAGTGATGGTTGTATTGACCTCGGCAATCGCTGCGGTAGCGCGGGGGAGTGCCGGGGTGATGGGATGGTCCAGGCAGAAGCGGCTTACGCCCTTCAGCATGTCCATTTCGAGTCGGATATCAGTGTTCATAGTATTGATATTGTCCTGCTGAGAACCGGCCGGTCCTTTCGGGTCCGCCACTCGGCGGTCCGTCCGTTGCGGGCGAATTGCTCATTCAGAACGGCGAACACTCTACCGGGGAGTGAGCGACAAACCGTGTCGCTCACCCCCGGCTATTTTCGGGAAATGTTTTTCCAGAGGAGCGCCTCTGGAGGGGAAGAGGCGGCAGGAACGATTCTGACGAGAATGTAATGCCGGAATTTGCGGTAAATGAGGGAATGCCAGCGATCGAGGTCAATCCCGGACGGAACAAAATCTCCCTCGCAAATCCGCCGGTCTATGGTTCAGTCGCGCGATCCCACTCCTCTGTGCTCTTCGGTTTGCGCTCCCTGTTTCCCATAGTTTTGACTCTGCTTGCGGTTGCTCTCGCGTCAGCGGCCGTACCTCTCGCCAGCACTTCCGGCGCGACCGGAATCTCTGTATCTGGAGGGACCTTGAATGGGTCTATCGATCCGCAGGGTCTGGCAACAAGTTACCGATTTGAATGGGGCGCGGACACGACCTACGGGAATATAACGGAAACTGGGAGCGTTGATGGCGGAGGTGTGGCGCAGGCGGTCCAGGTCTCCCTTTCCGCTCTTGCTGCTAACAGAACCTACCACTTTCGGTTGGTTGCCACTAATGCAGACGGGACATTCACCACGCCGGATGCACTGTTTACGACGGCTGCGTCGTTCGTATCTATCCCGCTTCCGAATTCCATTCCGCTGACGGCGAGTGCTGCGGCGTGGGGGGATTATGACAATGATGGCGATCTAGACTTTACCGTCATGGGCAGCCCCGGTTCCGGGTTCCAAATCTGGAAGAACAATGGAGCCGCCGGTTTCGCGTCGACCGTGCTAAGCGGTAGGGATTCAGGCTCGCTTGCGTGGGGCGATTACGACCACGATGCGGACCTAGATTTGCTTGCCACCGGGTGGTGGGGGACTCCCAGCGCCGCGATCCTGCAAGCGCCCAGTTTCTCCACCCGCAATGGCGCTGGACCCTTAGCCCTGCCGATTGGATCAGCCGTTTGGGGAGACTACGACGCCGATGGGCGGCTGGACGTGCTAATCACGGGTGCCGACACCGGGACGGGAGCAAATGCGAAAACGGAAGTTTGGCACAACAATGGCGCCTCTGGATTTTCTCTCGTAAATCTTCCGGGAGTTCCTGCGCTGTATAACGGCGCTTCGACGTGGTCCGACTACGACAACGACGGGGACCTGGACTTCATGATTTCCGGATATTCTGGGTTTACGCCTACCACGCAACTATGGCGAAACT
>CBHXZU010000035.1:0-16245 GCA_966125105.1 uncultured Prosthecobacter sp. | reverse complement strand
AGCTGCGAGATTGTGTTGCTCGAAGGGATCGTTTCGCAGGTCGTAAAGCTCCTCCCCGGGATGCTGGTGGTAGTGCTCCACCAACTCCTTCGCGCGGGCGTCCCCCGCTGCGGCGGCCTTTTCCCATGAGCGAAAATACGCGGTCTCGTCAGCGACTTCGGCGAGGTCGATGTGAGTGGTGAATCGGTATTCCGGGTGAAGGTTGCGAATGTATTTCCACTCGCGATCGCGCACCACTCGCGTCGGATAGACATTCATTTTCCCATCGCTGGAATGGGCGGCGAAAATCCGCTCTCGGTGTTCTTCGCGCTCTCCGCGTAGGACAGGAAGGAAGGATCGGCCGTCAATTTGACCAGCACCCAATCCTGGTTCCGGCGGCGCGCCTCCCGCGGCTTGAAGCAGGCTGGGGAGGATATCCACCCAACTGACGAGAGCCGCCGATCGGCTGCCCGGTTTCACCATGCCCGGCCAGCTCGCGATCAGCACGGAACGGATGCCGTCCTCATAGCAAGACCACTTGGAGAAGGGCCATTGCGCGCCGTGATCGCTCGAGCAGACAAAGATGGTGTTATCCCCGAGCGCCGAGCGCGCCGCGTCGTAGACTTTGCCAAGGTCATCATCCGCCATTGATACGGCCGTGAGATACCGGGCTCGGAACTCGCGGGTATCCGGCGTATCGAGCTGTTGCGGCGGAATTTTAACGCCCGCGGCATCGTAACCCTCCGCCTTGTTTGGCCATGGACGGTGCGGCCAATTGGTCCCTACGAAAAGGCAAAGCGGTTTCGATTTATCCCACTTCTGCAAATACTCGACCGCCGCCGCAATGCCGCGGTGATCGTGAAAGCCCTCGAACGACGTCTGCTCGATGCCATAATCGCGGTTGTGGTTATAGTGAGCGACCTTGCCGAATGCGGCGACTTGGTATCCGAGTTCGGCGAACATCGGCGGTAACTTGCGGACGTCTGCGCGGGCCTTGGAGTGATTGGCCTCCGCGCCGTTGCGGGAGGGCATCAACCCAGTGAGCAGAGCCGCCCGACTCGGGGCGCATGATGGCGACGCCACAAACGCCTGGGTAAATGTCATGCCAGCGTCTGCGAGACGCTGCATGTTGGGCGTTCGGGTTTTTTTCGAACCGTAAGGCGTGATGTCCGTTACGGTCAGATCGTCGGTGATAAATACAACGATGTTTGGCCTGCGGCGATCTTCACCCCATGCGCCTGCGAGGAAGGCAGTCAGGCAAAGCAACAGAGGGAAGGAGAAACCGCACTGGGAAAAACGGCGAGGCATGTTCGCCGTTTAAACACCGTCGAAGAATTGCGCGAGAGCGAATCGTTCCGAACCAAAACCGCAACGCTCTGGAAATCCCTCGGGCACAATCCTGTCGAACCATTTTCGGTCGTTGAAGCGATGCGAGTGAACGATGGAGATGATCGAGCAACCTGCGACGTCGACCCAGCGAAAGCCTCCCCGGCGCGGCGGCTTTCTTCGGAAACTAGGGCCTGGCTTGATCACAGGCGCGGCAGACGACGATCCTTCGGGGATCGCTACTTATTCGGTCATAGGGGCGAAGCACGGGTCGGCACTTCTCTGGACGGCAGTCTTCACCTGGCCGCTAATGGCTGCCGTGGAGATGATGTGCGCGCGGATCGGCATGGTAACTGGTGAGGGGTTGGCGGGCACGCTTCGGAAAAAGTTTCCGAAGGCGCTGGTGGTAGTGGCTGCGGTCGCGCTGTTTCTCGCTAACACGATCAATATAGGAGCGGATCTCGCGGGCATGGCTGACGCGGCGGAAATGCTCACGGGGCTTAATTCGCGTTGGCTCGTTCCCATTTTTGGCGTTGCCATCTGCGTGGCCTCAGTCCGATGCCATTATGGTCAAATCACTCGCGTCCTGAAGTGGCTGGCCGTCGTGCTCTTTGCCTACGTCATCACCGCTCTCATCAGTCGACCGGACCCGATGATGGTACTGCGCTCCACCTTTATGCCTGCTTTGCCCAACGACAGCGCAATGTGGGGTGGATTGGTGGCAATCTTGGGAACGACAATCAGTCCTTATCTCTTCTTCTGGCAGAGCTCGGAGGAAGTGGAGGAAGAGAAGAACGAGGGGCGTCGGCAACGTATTCAGCGCGTGGGGGCCACGAAGCGGGAAATCTCCGATCGATTGGTCGATGTGTCGGTGGGCACTTTCATTGGCAACGTTGTGATGTTCTCGATCATGCTCACCACTGCCATGACGTTGCATAATGCGGGGAAGGCAGACATTGCGACGTCTCGCGATGCGGCCGAGGCATTGCGTCCGCTCGCCGGAAATGCGGCCGCCCTGCTTTTCACCCTTGGCGTGCTGGGAACCGGCTTTTTGGCGATTCCGACCCTCGCCGGTTCGGCCTCCTATGCTTTTGCCGACTCGTTTGGGTGGCGTCAGGGGCTGGATGAAAACTTCAATGGCGCTCGCGCATTTTACGGGGTGTTCGTCGCGTCGATCGCTTGCGGTGTGGCGATCGACTTCCTGAACGTCAGCGCCATCCAGGCTCTTTACTGGTCGGCAATCATCAATGGCCTGCTCGCGCCATTCCTCCTGCTCGGGATCTTGTTTGTCGCATGTGATCGCAACCTCATGAAGTCGCAACCAAGCTCTCTGCCGGCCCGCGTTTTCGTGGGCCTTACCGTGCTGCTGATGTTTGGCGCCGCGCTGGCGATGTTCATGGTTTGAATAAATGGGGCAGGGATGGTGTTGAGTGATACGGCGGAATCGCTCGGCTCTTCCGGGTTTTGTTTACTTAACACTCCCAGTAGCTTACGTGCGAATCCCAGCCAGGCGTTCGCCAGCGACGACTTGCCGGATTTCCGAGCCTGCGTAACGTAGGGGCATGCCTGCGAACGCTTTAATTATCGGGACAGGAGGGGTAGGGAGCGTCATTGGGCAGAAGCTTCATAGCTACGAGTGTTTCGATCGCATCTATCTCGGGGACGTGGACACCACTTACGCCGAGCGCTTGCACCAGCGGACTCCGAAGAGCCGATTCGAAGTGGTGAGCATCAACGCCATGGAGACTGCGGCGCTCGCGACCTTCCTGCAGGAGAAGAAGATCTCTGTCGTCTTGAACGCGGCGACCTGGTTAGTGAACCACAGCGTGCTCGAAGCGTGCGCTCAGGGTGGCGCGCACTACCTGGACATGGCGGCGGACATTTATTCGCCGCCGGGCGTGAAGCGCCCGACGAAGAACAGCTACGAGGCCGAGATCGAGAAGTTCGACAGCCGTTTCCGGGAGCGAGGAATCCTGGGGTTGCTTTGCATGGGTTGTGATCCGGGAGCGGTAAACGTCTTTGCCCGGTGGGCTATGGATCGGCTCGACGCCGCGGAGAGCATTCGGGTGCTGGATGCCGACAACGCCGACATCAAGGGTTATCGTTTTGCCGTTCTATTTAGCCCGGAGACCTTGTTTGAGGAACTCGGGGCCGTGCCCTACTTTGTGCGTGACGCCCGGGTCACTTCCGGCAAGCCGCTGGAAACTGAAGTGGAATGGCACCGTTTTCCGCCGCCATTGGGGCTGATGAAAACGTATGCCGTCGCGCACGAAGAAGCCGTGTCCTTGGGGCTTTATCCGCCTTTCGTCGAGAAAGGCGTGCGCTACTCGGTTTTCAAATACACGCTGAGCGACAAGATCGTTCATCTCGCCAAGAGCCTCGCGCTGCTGGATCTGGACACGTGGAAAAAAGTGAAGGTCGACGGCGTGGAAGTCGCGCCGGTTCGCGTCGCCTGCGCAAACCTGCCAAAGCCTGCGACATTGGGCGCGACCGCCGACGGCTACTCGTGCGTCGGCACGGAGGTGCGTGGCTGGAAGGATGGCCGGCGCGTGGAATACTTCGTCTACACGATGGATGAGCATCATCAGACGTATGAGCACTTCGGCTACTCGCTCACGGTTGTGCAGACGGGAATCCCGCCGGCCCTGGCTGCGCGCTTGATCGTGGAGGGCAAGATCCCGGAGCGCGGAGTAATGATGCCCGAAGCGCTCGCGCCGGATGCGTTGATGGAAAACTTTTCCCGCGAAGGGCTGAAGGTGTTTGTTGAGAAGCGAGAGGTTGTGGAATTGTAGGGCACCGGAAGGGGCAAGGTATTAGTGTTGGGAACGGACGGAGCGGATGCCGACGGAACTTACCTCGGAGCAGTCAACATCCAACTTTCAAAGGGATGCGAGCGCCCGTGGCGAGTTGGGGAAGGCGCAAGCGGAAGGAATCGGAACTCATGTTTATGTAGCTGGGATCCGCATGCCGTGCCTCATGCCCGAGGACGCGCGGCAGCTTCTCTGTAAAACGCCAAAGGCGCATTCCGATCCTTGGACGTTGAATGTTGGATGTCGGATGTTGGATGTTGGATGTTGGATGTTCACCATTCCAAGGCACGCGCGACCAGCAATCCGCTGGACGTTCTCCCGTGAGTTTGCTTCCAGCAATCGCGTTCGCCCAGTCCGTGGTTGAGCCTCCGCCATCTTGGCGCGGATTCCATCATGATGAAAGTTGTGTTTGATCCCCGCTAAGGTGCGCGATACGCAGCGGTTCTTACGACTTGCATGAAACTCTCCGCACTTCTCTCCGGCCTTACCCTTTTCGCCGCAACCAGCTTGGCCCAAACCGCGCCCCCCGCCGGTTTCGTCGCGCTCTTTAACGGCAAGGACCTCGAAGGGTGGCGCGGAGGAGACACGCAGGATCCTCGAGCCCTCGCGGCCATGCCGGAGGACAAGCGGAACGAGACCGTTAAGAAGTGGACCGACGACATGCTGAAGCATTGGAAGGTCGAAAACGGGGAGCTTCTGAACGACGGCAACGGCAAGTACGCCACGACCACCAAGGACTACGGCAATTTCGAGCTTCTCCTGGAATACAACATGGCGCCGAAAGGCGACTCGGGCATTTACCTCCGCAACGTGCCGCAGGTGCAGATCTGGGATCCGACGAACAAGGAGGCTTTCAAGCACGGCGCGGACAAAGGCAGCGGCGGACTTTGGAACAACAGTCCCGGCGCGCCCGGCAAAGACCCCCTCGTGCTCGCGGACAAGCCGGCGGGCGAGTGGAACAAGTTTCGAGTGGTGATGGTAGGTTCCCGCGTGAGCGTGTGGCTCAACGAGAAGCTCGTCGTCGATCATGCCATCCTCGAAAACTATTATGACCGCAAGAAGCCCGTCCTTCCGGCGGGCCCGATCTGCTTGCAGACGCACGGCGCGCCGATCAAGTGGCGGAATATCTTCCTGCGCGAAATCGGGCCTGAAGAGTCCACGAAGATCCTCAAGGAAAAAGCGGCGCAAGGCTTCCAGCCGATTTGGAATGGAAAGGACTTCGCCGGTTGGGAAGGTCCGCTCGAGAATTACGAGATCAAGGACGGCGCGATCGTCTGCAAGCCCGGCAAAGGCGGCACGATTTTCACGAAGGAAGAGTATGGTGACTTCGCCGTGCAGCTGGAGTTCAAGGTTCCGCCGGGCGGCAATAACGGCCTCGCGATCCGTTATCCGGGCAAGGGTGACACCGCGTACGAAGGGATGACCGAAAGCCAGATTCTCGACGACAATTACGAGAAGGTGAAGGGGCCGATCGACCCGCGCCAGGCGCATGGCAGTGTCTACGGCATGGTCGCCGCCGAGCGCGGTTACCAGCATCCCACCGGCGAGTGGAACTATGAAGAGGTCACGGTGAAGGGCTCGACCATCAGGGTAGAGCTGAATGGCACGCAAATCCTCAATGCGGACGTTTCCAAAGTGAGCGAGTTCATGGGCGGCAAGCCGCATCCGGGCAAAGACCGGACCTCCGGCCACTTTGGTTTCGCCGGCCACAGTGATCCGGTAATGTTCCGCAACGTCAGCATCAAGAAGCTCAACTAGCACCCATCCGCGGTGCGCGCCGCCGCGATCGTATTCCGTTGTCGTCGCCGCATCGCTCGCATTGGTTCCTGGAGGAAGGGATCACCTTTCTCAATCACGGCTCATTCGGCGCCTGCCCGCGGGAAGTCCTCGCGGAGCAGGCGCTTTTGCGTGAGCAGATGGAGCGGGAGCCCGTGCGGTTTCTCTGGCGGGAGATCGAAGGCCGAGTGGATTGGGCGCGAGAAGCGCTCGCCCGCTTCCTCGCCGCGCGGGTGGAGGACCTTGCCTTTGTCACCAACGCCACGACCGCGGTGAACTCCGTCGTTCGCTCGCTGGAGTTTCAGCCCGGCGACGAACTGCTCACGACCGATCACGGCTACAACGCGTGCAATAATGTCCTGGAGGAGAGTGCACGGCGTTGCGGCGCGAAGGTCGTCGTCGCGCGCGTCCCATTTCCGCTCAACAGCGAAGGCGAGGTAATCGAGGCCGTATTGAGCGCGGTAACCTCAAAGACCCGCCTCGTTCTGCTGGATCATGTCACGAGTCCGACCGCGCTCGTTTTGCCCATTCCGGACCTCGTTCGAGAGCTGGAGGGCAGGGGAATTTCGGTACTGGTGGATGGCGCGCATGCACCGGGCATGCTCGAACTCAACCTCCGCGAACTCGGCGCCAGCTATTACACAGGCAATTTGCACAAGTGGGTTTGCGCGCCGAAAGGCGCGGCGTTTCTCCATGTCCGTGCCGATCGCCAGGCAGGTCTCCATCCCGCCACCGTGAGCCACGGGTATAACACTCCGCGAGAAGGACGGTCGATGTTCCAGGACGAGTTCGACTGGCAGGGCACGCTGGACGTGACGTCTTGGCTCTCCGTTCCAGCCGCGCTCAAGTTCGGTGAGCGTCTGTATCCCGGCGGCTGGCCCGCGTTGCGCGCGCATAACCGCGAATTGGCCATTGCTGGCCGTCGATTGCTCTGTGAGCGGCTCGAACTTGCAGCGCCATGCCCGGAAAGCATGTTGGGCTCCATGGCAACGCTGCCGCTTCCAGATCAACTCCAGCCCGCGGATCCTGGAGAATCCCGGGCTGTAATCGCGCGATTTAATGCGCTGCAAACGTGGCTCTTCGAACAGCGCTCGATCGAGGTGCCCATCGTGAAATGGGGCGCGCCCACGCGCAGCTGGTTCCGGATTTCCGCGCACGCGCACAACACGTTGGCCGACTACGAGCGCCTTGCCGACGCGCTTGTGGAGGGGCGCGATCATCACAAAGCGATGGCACTTTCGCTGGATTAGCTATTTTGCCGCGTCCGATGCTCCGCTTCATTTTCATCTTCGCCTTCCTTGCGCCGCTCCTCCGCGCCGAGGACTTCCAGGGCTCGGATCATCCGATCGAATACGATCGCGAGCCGATCAATTACAGCGAGGCCAAGCCGGAGGATCCGATCACCGCGCTCCAGGCCAAAGTCGCCTCCGGTGAGGTGAAACTCGCGTGGGATGACAAGTTTGGGTACCTGCCGGCCGTTTTGCAGGCGCTGGGTATCCCGCGCTCCTCGCAGACGCTCGTATTCTCGAAGACGTCGCTTCAGCGGAAACTCATCTCCCCGGAGAATCCACGCGCGCTTTACTTCAACGACGACATCTATATCGGCTTCGTTCCAGGCGCTCCGTTAATGGAGATCTCCACGGTTGATCCGAAACTTGGCGGCACCTTCTACACGCTCGAGCAGGAGAAGGTGCGAAAGCCGAAGTTTCAGCGGAGCAACGATTGTCTCTCCTGCCACGGGGGGCAGCGTTCGCTGGGTGTCCCAGGGCACATTCTGCGCAGCGTTCTCACCGATCCCACTGGTGAACTCAATACGCTGGAGGAAGTGCGCGACATCAATCAATGCACGCCGCTGAAGGACCGCTGGGCCGGATGGTATGTCACAGGGAAGCATGGCGCGCAGGCGCATCGCGGGAACTTGATCGGAATGAAGGATTTTAAGCGATTCCAGGAAGAGCCGGTATTTCGCGGGAACCTGACTTCCCTCGCGGAATTCTTCGACGACACGAAGACGCTCGTGAAAGGGAGCGATATCACCGCGCTGATGGTGCTGGAGCACCAGACGCACATGCACAATTACATCGCTCGCCTGAATCTCGAGGCGCAGCAGATGGTCGCAGCCTACGGCCACGTGCGGTATATGCGCGCGCAGGTGGATGCATTCCTGCGCTACCTCCTCTTTACCGAAGAGACGCAACTCACCGAGGCGATCGAAGGCGACCCGCAATACGTCCGCGATTTCATGGCGAGTGCCATTCGCGATTCGAAAGGCCGTTCTTTGCGTGATCTCGATCTACAGACTCGCGTGTTCAAGTATCCCTGCAGTTTTCTGATCTATTCGCCGGCGTTTGATGCCATGGCTGAACCGATTCGCGCGGTCGTGCTGCAGAAGCTTTACGACATCCTCACCGGCAAGGTGAAGGATGAGCAGTTTGCGAAGCTCACCGCGGCAGATCGTGCCACCGTTCTCGAAATCCTGCGCGAGACGAAACCGAATTTGCCCGATTACTGGCGCAAATCGTGAGCCAGTGAATGCGTGGGGGCGGTGAATTGATAACGCCCGTCGGTGAGCACCGTGACCATCGGCAGCACGCGGCGCTGTTCGAAGATCGCAAAGCCTTCGGCGAGATTCTCCCAAAACGTGAGCAATTCGGGTTGCCCCGCTGCCTGCTCGTCGCGCCAACTCTCCCAATCCGCTGAATTCATCCGCGCAGGAAAAACATGCACCGGCACAGGGCGTTCCAACGCGTCAACCGCAGCGATGAAAAGTTCTTCGACGCGGTCGTCGCCCACCGCCATGCAGCCGATGGAGGACGCGCGCCCGTGGATAAAGATGTCGTATCCCGGTTTGACCGGATCGCTGAGAATGCGGTCCGAAGCGTTCGGGTAATTGAGTCCCATCGAAAGATGGAAGTTACTCTTCGGATTGTAGCGATCGATTTGGTAGAAGCCTTCCGGGGTCTGGCCATCGCCTTCACGCCGTTTCGGCCCTGGACCGCCGCTGGTTCCCGCAATTTGGTACGTGGCTACGAGGCGATACGCGCCCAGTTCCGGGGCGCTCCATAATTCCATTTCGCGTTCGCGTTTGAAGGCGCGGATGAACACGCGGGTCGGCGGATAAGAAAGCCCAGCCTCGGCGAAGAGGTTGCGCAAGATGCCTTCCACTCGCGCCCGTGCCACGGGGACGCGGTCGCCTTCAATTTCAGGCAAGTGAATGATTTCAGGATGCCGAAAGATTCGCGCAATCGCAGTATCTTCGGGATCGGAAGGAATGGTTGGAGTATTCTCCACAAAGGCGGCGATGGGAGGGCCTAAAAACTCGAGCGGCGGTTTCGGCTTTGGCGAGAGAATCGCGGCAGTATGCGAGGCGGGCGCATTCGGTGAGCGCACGAGATAAAGAGTCGTGCCGGCGATGACGATCCCTGCCACGCAAAAGATCATCTTTCTTCCAAAAGGAGAGTGGGGCGCCGGGGCGGACTGCGAGGACGGCGTCGAGACTGGCTCGGGATCTGAGATCACAGCGGCGTGGTTCTACAACAGATTGCGCGCGAAGTCTGCCACCTGTTCGCCATCAGGGAACAAGGCGGTCGTGAATTTGGCGGGGTCTCCCGCCGGTGCTTTTGATGCTTTTTACAACATTCGTTCGGAGGTTGGGCCGCGCGCTTCTCAATTCAACGTCCAACCTGGAAACCGCGATTCGAGGGAGAGAGGTTCTGTGCGGAAGAAGGTAGAAGCGGGGTGTGAATGAAAAAACCACTTTTACCGAACCGCACTGAACAGTGCAAAAGCTGCGCCCGCTATTTCGAGGAGCAAGCCTGGGGTTGGCGCAGACGAAGAAGGCGGTGGCGCCATTTGGGGGCTTGGCGGTCTGTGCCGAGTTCCTGCAGCGCATGTATTGATCGCCTTAGACCTGCCGGTGCGGATCCGGTGTAATCATAACCAATGTTTGCCTGTAACGTGGAAGCAGGATAGACCGCGCCTAGGAGTCGCCCATTGATTCGGCGCGGCAGGCGCCAACTGCGTGGCGCGCCCCGATCGCTTTTCCGGAACTACACATCCTATCGATCGATGAAATCTCCCGCCTCCACCCTTGAACCACTCGAAGTCCGCATTGCACCCGCATTGCTCTTTGCAACGGACGTAAACAACAACCTCATCTCGTTCGACTCCGCGGATCCCGCGACGATTCTTTCAACAACTCCGATCGTGGGATTGCAGGCCAACGAAACCATTCAAGGCATGGATTTTCGCCCGGCGACGGGACAGCTGTACGTCTTCGGGGTGCAAAATCCAGATGCCGGCAGTGACACGATGCGCCTCTACACGCTGAGCCTCGAGACGGGGCAACTCACCCAGCTTGGAGTGCCAATTGGCGGCGGAGCGGATGGCGCGCGGTACGGGTTCGATTTCAATCCCGCGGTGGACCGAATCCGCGTCGTGAATACCTCGGATCAAAACTTTCGGCTGAATCCGAACGACGGCTCGCTGGCCGGGGTGGATACCAACCTGGATGACCCCACTGACGATGAGGAGGTTTATGCCGTGGCGTACGATCGCAGCTTCGATGGGACTACGGCCACCACGCTGTTTGGCATCGACTTCCCGAACGACAAACTCGTTCGCATTGGCGGGGTGGATTCCGCGCCGAGTCCAAATGGCGGGGTGGTTACGCCGATCGGCTCGCTTGGCTTCACCGCGAATGATCGCCGCGGCGGTTTCGATATCGACGCCACGGGGACGGCCTTTGCCGCGCTGAACGATGGCGCCGTAAATAGCTTGTACACGATCAACCTCGCGACTGGCGCTGGAACTTTGGTCGGCACGATCGGTGATGGCACGAAAATCATCACGGGATTCTCCGTCGCTCCGCAGTTCACGGTCGTGAACCCGACGACGGTGACCTTTTTTGATGCGGATGGCGACCTCGTCACGGTCAAGACTTCTCGCGGCAAGTTGGGCCGCGACGACTTTTCCTTTGCGACGAAAGCGGGAGGCGGCCTGCAACTGCGGTTGCTTAACCTCAGCGACGACGGCCAGGAGTTCGCCAAGACGAACATTACGATCACAGCCGTTCCAAAGGCGGGCCAGGGCAACTCCTTCAGCGAGGTGGGCTATATCAATGCGACAGGAGTGGATCTCGGCGTGGTGCGGGTGGATGGCGACCTGGGGCAAATCGACGCGGGCGATGGGACCACGGCCAAGACTTCACCGGGCATCCTGTCACTGACGGTGCAGTCGCTGGGAGTCCTCGGACTATCGACGCAGTTGCCGCTGGGAGGCTCATTGACGAGCAACATCGTCGGTCCGCTGGGCAAGTTCACGGTTAAGACGGACATCCTCGGTGCGAGTGTGATCGTCGTTGGGGGCGGCACGCCTGCAAACGGAACGATCGGGCCGGTGTTCATTGGAGGAAGCGTCGATGCCGGCATCATTCAGGCCGAAGGTTCCATTGGTGCGGTGAAGATTCTTGGTTCGCTGCTCGGCGGCAGCGGATCTGGTTCGGGACAAATCCAATCAGGAGGGGATCTTGCCAGCCTTTCGATCGTCGGCTCTTTGAAGGGCGGCACGAACACGAATGCCGGATCGGTGACGAGCGGCGGAAAGATCGGCCCGATCGTCATCGGTCAGGACGTCATCGGTGGGTCGGATTCCCGAACGGGCAGCATTCGCGCGGGCACTAGCATCGCGTCATTGACGGTGCGTGGTTCCGTGATCGGGGGAACCGTGGCGGATGTCGTTCAAGACGTGGAAAGCGGGTATGTTGCCACGGGCGGTGTGGGACCGCTCGGGAACATTGGCCCGGTGAAGGTCGGCGGATCGTTTATTGGCGGAAACGGCGCTAACTCAGGAGGTGTTATCGCAAGCGGTTCGATCGTGTCCGCGACGGTTGGAGGCTCTGTGATCGGAGGTGCGGGCATCATCTCCGGGACGTTGAGAGCAGATGCGGGAATTGGGCCCGTGAAAATCGCCGGCGATTTGAGAGGTGGCGATGGCACCTTTTCGGGCAGCCTATTTATCGGAGTGACCGGTTCGATCGCCTCCGTGTCGATCGGCGGGTCCCTTACCGCCGCATCGAATGCGTTCACCGGGATCATTGCAGTTACCGACATCGGCCCCGTGACGATCGGCGGAAACTTCGGCTCTTTCGGAGCCGCGGCGCAGGCTCGGATCGTGGCCGGTGGTGATGTGGACCCGACGACCGCCGCAAAAGCGCTCACCATCAAGAGCGTCACGGTCAAGGGCAGCGTGATCAATGCGGTGATCCTCGGTGGGTTCGGAGTTGTTTCGAACGTAAGTAATCCCGATGCGCAAATCGGCGCGATCACCGTGAATGGCAACTGGATCGCGTCTTCCGTCGCGGCAAGTGTCGTCTCTGGAAACGGGATCTTCGGGGACTTGGGAGACTTCGCGTTCCCCGATGCCACGCCGGCTGACAACGTAGTCTCGGCGATCGCTTCGATCACGATCAAAGGAGCAGCTTACGGCACCGTCGGCGGGGTCGATGGCTTTGGCTTCGTTGCTCAGCAAATTGGCAAAGTGAAAGTCGGCCTGGGCACGTATCCGCTGACGTCCGGAAAGAGCAACGATACCACGCCGATTCTCGTGGGGCCGACAGGGGACCTGCGAATCCTGGAGGTTTAGAGGAAGGCCGGCCCCTCACTGCCATTAAGTTAGCGGACCGCAAAAAACTGGGGTAATCCTGAACGGAGCGGCGAGGAACGAGCCCGAAGTGAAGGACCCCGAGCCATTCACGATCGGCATTTTACCCAGAAGTCGACTGTAGGGTTCTTCTTGGAACTTCGCAGCGGGAGTTCTGAAATTAACGAGATTCTCGCGAGTCACCCGGGGTCTTTCCCCTCGTTACACGCGGTCAGGATGACAGACTTTTTGCCCCGCCGTTTTCCTTAACTTAATGGAAGTGGGCCGGCACCTTTGGATCGAAGTTTTTCGGCCACTTTGCCGCAACTCCGCGCACGACACGTTTGGATCTCGGGAAGCACTTTCCGAACTCCGCGCGTGACCTGCACGGACTTCGGAAAGTCTGGCGGGAGTCCGCGCGGGACACGTTTGAACCCTGGACAGTCTGGCGGAAGTCCGCGCGGGACATGTTTGGACCTTGGACAGTCTGGCGCAAGTCCGCGCGGGACACGTTTGGACCTTGGACAGTCTGGCGAGAGTCCGCGCGGGACACGTTTGGACCTTGGACAGTCTGGCGGGAGTCCGCGCGGGACACGTTTGGACCTTGGACAGTCTGGCGCGAGTCCGCGCGGGACACGTTTGGACCCTGGACAGTCTGGCGGGAGTCCGCGCGGGACACGTTTGGAGGCGCTATCGCTCCCCGATCAAGAGAGTTACGGGTGATTTTGACACTTTTCGAAAACCGCACTCGAGTACGAAAATCCGGTTTCGCCCGTCTCCGCGCCTGCAGATTCCGCACTGAATGATAGCACCCGCGCGCGCCAAATTGGCGCTGCAACGGTGCGGAACGCGGCCGCATCAGAGAGAAGAAGGGCCAATGGCCGAACCTGTCGGAACTCAGCGACCGTCCTGGACGCAGAGACGATACCCGACACCCGGCTCGTTCTTGATCAATTGCGGCTGAGCCGGGTCGCGTTCCACCTTCTTCCGCAAGTGGGAAAAATAGACGCGCAAATACTCGCGATGCTCGTCCGCTTTCGGGCCCCATACTTCGCGGAGGATCTGTCGGTGGGTGAGCACACGCCCGGCGTGGCGGATGAGCAGCGCGAGCAACGCCCATTCCGTGGCGCTCAACTTTAGTTCCGCGCCATCGAGTTGTGCGGTGTGCGCCACCAGGTCGACCGTCAGGCCATTGCACGTGAAGACTGCGCTTTCCTCGCGGGGACGCGCGCGGCGTTGCGCGACACGAATGCGGGCGAGGAGTTCCGGCGTGCTGAAAGGCTTCGTGACGTAATCGTCGGCGCCGCTGTCGAGCGCGGTTACTTTATCTTCGTCCGCGTCGCGCACGGTGAGAACGACCACGGGGATCTCGCTCCACTCGCGGAGTCGTCGCAAAACGGTAAGCCCGTCGAGATCTGGGAGACCGAGATCGAGCAGGATCACGTCCGGCCGCGTGAGCGCTGCTTCCTGCAGACCGAGTTGCCCGGACTCGGCTTCGCGCACTCCATAGCCAGCACCGTCTAGCGCCACGCGAAGGAGCCGGCGGATTTGCACTTCGTCGTCGATGATCAGGACAGAGGGTTTCAAGCGGCAGGCAATCTCATCTCTCCCGCGAGCGGGAGGCGCAAGGTGAACCGCGCGCCACCGGCCGGGCGATTCTCGGCGTCGAGCGTTCCGCCGTGCAGTTCCGCGATGCGACGAGCGATGCTGAGGCCAAGGCCAAGCCCGCCGGCGGGAACGGACGGCCCGCGCTGAAAGGCGCCGAACAACTTGGCTTCATCACCCGCAGGCAGCCCAGCCCCTCGGTCGGTAACTTCGAAGCGAATGTGACCGGCTTCCGTCCGACAGGAGAGAACAGCGGCCTCGTGGCTGGCGCCATGGGTGATGGCGTTGTGCAGGAGCGTTCCGAGCGCTTGCGCCAGCAGGGTGACGTCGGCGCGGATGGCGGGGAGATTTGGTGCGCAATCGAGATGAACCGTGGAGGGATCCACGCCGGAGCGGTCGCGGGCTTCCCTTGCGACATCTTCCGGTTCGCACCACTCGAGCGAAAGCTGAAGCGCGCCGGTCTCGAGCCGCGTGGCGTCGAGAAGATGATCGACGGTGCGACGCAGGCGATCGAGCGCGCTGCGGATTTCCGAAGTTTGCGGGGCTGGCTGGTCGAGCGATGCCTGGATCGCCGCAATCGGGGTTTTCAACTCATGCGAGACACTATCGAAGAGTGTCTTTTGGAGCTTCTGCGATTCCGCGAGGACTTTCGCGTGCTGTTGCGCCGAGGCCAGTCGCGCCTTTTCCACCACGAGGGCCAATTGGCTGCCGAATGCTTCGAGCAATTCGCGCTGTTCGGGTGAGAGTGCTCTGCCGTCCGGCAATTCCACGGACAAGACCCCTTCCAGCCGGTCGCCAATCGCGAGCGGAAGATGAAGAGCTGCGGAATCGGGGAGGGCATCGGTCTCGCGTCCGGCGGCGCGTTTGTTTTGAAATGCCCACGCGGCGACGCCCTCTTCTTTCGAGCCTGGTTTCCACGTGCTGGCGGGATGGGGTGCGCCAGTGTAGGTCCCGTGCTTGTCGCGGGTGAAGACCGCCGCATTCAGACCAAATGAGTCGCGAATATGGGTCATCGTCGTCCTGACAGCGGCATCGCTCGTGTCGCAGCGGGCGAGTTCGCGGATGGAGCGGTAGAGCGTGGTGGCCCGTTCTTCCCGGCGGCGCTCGAGCAGTTCCCGCTCGCGCAGCCCGGCGGTGAGATGGCCCACCACGAGCGCGACCACGAAGAACATCGCAAACATCATGAAGTCGCGCGCCTCGCTGATGTAGAACGTGAAAATGGGCGGAATGAAGAGGAAGTTCCAGAGCAGCGCGCTGAGCGCGGCGAGGAGCAAGGTCGGAAACCGCGGGAGCGCAATCGCCGTGATGACCACGGAAAAGAGATAGAGCAGCGCAACGGACCAATAGCCGATCCATGCCTGCACCGTGAGGCCCAATACGGTCACGCCGGCTGCCACGGCGACCGCGACGAGGTATGGCCTAAAAGCAGGCGGACGAGCGGGGGACGGTCTTTCGCGTGTCTCCCGATCGACGTCCGTGCGGACCAGTTGGAGATCGATATTTCCGCTGTGGCGAATCAGCCAGGGGACCGGAGATCTCCCATGGAAGAGCCAACGCCACAGGCCGCCTTCTGGTTTGCCGAGGATGATCTGCGTCGCGCCTTGTTGCCGCGCGACGCGCAGGATGGCTTCGCCCACAGGGGCGCCGCTGGTGAGGATTACCTCCGCGCCGAGTTGCCGCGCGAGCGCAATGTGGGCGGACAACCGGGCGGCGGCATCATCGGCGAGCGGGGCGGAACTTTCGACGACGACCGCGCACCACGGTGCTTCGAGCCCTGCGGCGTAGCGTCGTGTCCAGCGAAGCAACTGTGCCGAGTGCGGGCTGCCGCTGATGGCGACGAGGAGCCGGTCTCCGGCGCGCCAGGATTCCTGCACTGGCCGCAAGGCGCGAAGCCGACGCTCCACGTGCTCGGCGGTGACGCGCAGCGACATCTCGCGGAGGGCGGTGAGATTCGCTTCGCGGAAAAAATTGTTCGCCGCGGCGGCAGCGCGATCCCCCAGGTAAACTCGTCCTTCCGCGAGCCACTGGCGGAGATGCTCGGGCGTGAGATCCACCAGCTCGATCTCATCCGCGAGGTCGAGCACGGAATCCGGAACGGTTTCCCGGACGG
>CBHXZU010000034.1:0-16545 GCA_966125105.1 uncultured Prosthecobacter sp. | reverse complement strand
AATGCCAAAATCGACATCGCCCTTCAGCACTTCGCTCGAAACCAAGCCGGCGAAGTCCGGGTAGTCGACGCTTTCGGAGCCATTCGTTCCGAGATCCCGAACCGAGTAGCCGCGCTCCTTGAGGTGCTCGCGAATTGCATCCTTCACTTCAACGCCACCATGATCTGCGCCGAGCGCGACGCGCAGGGCCTGCTTGGATTCAGATGAAGATGATGTCGGCTTGGATTCAGTCATGGTGTCGATGTGCTTGATAAGCGAAGACATGGCCTTCGCAAGATGGTCGCGGGTGGCAATGTAGGCGTGGATTCCCATTCCGATGGGATCCGGCACCTCGGGTGTCTCGCAGATCAGCCACGCATTTTTTGCCGCCTCGGGGAAGAAAGTCAGGTTTGCGTCCAGATGAGAGCGCGTCATCGCGTTGATGTGCGTCGCCCAGGTGACCAAGTCGTCTGTCAGGGGCTGAGAGCGATAGCTCCGGATGTCGATCTCCCATTGCCGGAGGGCTTCCACACCATTCTCGCTGGCGCGCTGGCCATACCCGGCAGCCACGCCTGCGCTCGCCACCTGGATGTCCGGACGAGTCCGAACAGCGTGGCGAAACAAACCCTCTGCCATCGGACTCCGGCAGATATTCCCCGTGCAAACAAACAGAACGCGTTTTTCAGTGGCCACAATTGAGGGCGGGGAACGTATGGATGGTCTGCGATTGAATCAACCCCCAACATGGGCCGCGCGTCGCAAGCTGCGCGACGGCCTATTTTTTCGTCCCGTATTGTTTCCAGAACTCCTCGACCGGCTGATTCGAGCGCCGATAGCTGAGGAATTTGAGGCTCTTGTGATCCTTGAGATAAGCGATGTCCGTCGCATTCCGCGGCAGAATCAGGCTTTCGAGCCGACGGCACTCCAGCAGGGGGCGGAAGTCGGTGATCTTGCCGCAATCCTCCAGATTCAGCTCGACGAGGGGAAGACCGGCGAGCGGGCGGAGATCGGAAACGTTCGTTCTCGCCAAATTGAGCCGCTGAAGGTCGGGAAGTTCCTGGAGTGGCTGCAGATTTCTGACTGTCCGGGAGCCGGCGAGGGACAGGCTCTTCAGCTGCATCCCAGCGAGCACCCCGAGGTCGGGAATGTTCACCTCGTCCAGCACGAGTCCGCTAACTTGCACCGGTGTCGCCTCAAAGAAAGGGGCGAGTGTCACGTAAGGGAGGCGTTGAAAATTGGCCGTATAGCTGCCGTCCGGCTGCGGGGCAAAGCGGCCGCGAAATTCGCGCCGGCGGACGATTTCGCGCAGCGGAGCCAGTTGGGGGTCGTTCTCGATGGCTTCTCGCAATGCGCGCAAGGCCGTCTGTCGGTCCATGCCGGATTTTTCCAGCAAGGTCGCGGCATCGCCCACCCGGCCCTGTTTGGCGAGGCCGGCCTGGAGTTCCCTGATGTGCGCGGCATCCGGCGCCGGCGCATCGCCCATTTCGTCCAGGATCTTTTTTGTCAGCTCGAGATTGGTTTTGGCGACGGCGTGCGTCGGGTTGCGTTCGAGTGCGGTTTCATACGCTTCGACTGCCTCATCCCAGCGCAGGAGCACCTGCAGAAGGTTGCCTCGAAGAACGTGATAGTCGGGATCATTGGGAACCTGCCGAATCGCGCTTTCAATCCGGTAGAGCGCGGCTTCATACTCCTTCCGCTTTGCGAGTTGCTGAGCTTCTTCCGCAAAAAGCGGGGCGGCGCCCTGCAGGTCATGCATGGCGTCGGAGAGCTGCTTTTCGCTCTCGATGGCACGGTCCCGCTCGTGCTTAAGCGACAAAAAGAACCATACGATTGACGCGTGGAAAATCACCGCGAAGAGCGCGACTAGCGCCACGTTTCCCTTGTGGCGGCCGATCCACAAGAATAGCTGCCGCTTCAGCCCGGCACGTTCGGCTTTTGGGGCGAATCCGCCCTGCCATGCGGTGATGTCGGCCTGCAATTCCGAGGCGGTAGCGTAGCGATCGGCGGCAGCGTAGCTCATCGCCTTTACCGCGATGGCCGCCAGCCCTTCGGGCACGCGCTTCCCCGGCAAGTGCGAGAGGACGTAGAGATTTCCGTCGGCATCGGGCGCGATCGGCTCCGGATGCCGCGAGGATTTTGCGGGCAGATTGTAACTGCTCGGGTGGATGAATTTCCCCGTCACGATCTGCTCAATCAACTCCGCGAATTCCTTTCCGGGGAAAGGCGGCCGCAGGGTGAGGATGGCGTAAAGAATCGCTCCGAGAACGTAGATGTCGCTTCGAGCATCGATTTGGTCGAGCTCGCCCCGAGCAGCCTCCGGCGCGATGTAAGGAGGTGTCCCGACGATGAGGCCGTTCAGGGTCTGGAAGCCGCGGAGGTCCGGTGGCGGCATCTCCGGCTTAGCATCGCCGAGATGCTCGTCGTTCAAACCATGGGCGATTTTCTTGGCGAGACCCCAATCCATCACCAGCACCTCACCGTATTCGCCGATCATCACGTTGTCCGGCTTCAGGTCGCGATGAACCACTCCCATCGAGTGGGCGTAGGCGACACCGTCGCAGATCTTCTGAAAGACCGCGAGCAGAGCGGCGAGAGGGTATTTGGCGATGATAGCCTCGTCGCCCTTGCGGATCCCGCGCAACACCTCGTCAAGGGTGATGCCCTTGACGAACTTCATCGTGTAAAAGACTTCGCCATGTTCATCGAGCGCGAGCTCGTAGACCGGCACGATGTTCGGATGCTGCAGCTGGCCGGTGAGCTGGGCTTCGTCGACGAATCGGAGCACGTTTTCGCGGGAGAACTGCGAACTGCTTTTAATGACCTTCATCGCCACGCTGCGACGAATGCGAAGGTCGCGCGCTCGGTGAACGACGCCCATGCCGCCTCCGCCGATCGTGCCTTGCACCTTGTATTTTTTTCCTTCGAGCAGCGCGCGAACGGGCGCGAGCCCGAGGTCCGGATCCCACAACGCAGCGGCAAGCATTTCGCTCGCCTCCGCTTTCAGGCGAATGAACAAGCGCGCACTGCCGATCTCGACCTGTTGATCCGGACGGACACGCGTCGGCAACCCAATTTGCACGCCTTCGATGAAGACTCCATTCGCGGACCCGAGATCTTCGAGGACTAGCTCGTAGCCCTGGAATGCGAGGCGCGCGTGGTGCCTGGAAACGCCGTCCACGTCCAGTCGCACCTGGCAGCCGATGTCCCGCCCAATCGTGTAATCACCGTGAGTGATCGAATATTTCGCGACACACTCGGACTCCGAGTAGACGAGGATCTCCGCCTGGATCACAGGCGGTGGTTTGGCACCCGCTTCGGTCGCCTGTCTTATCGTGTTTGCTTCTGACACTGCCGGAAAGTCTGGCCGCTAGACGTCCACCAGAGCAATCCGTTACATGCCGAACCTATAGACCCGGAATGGCCGGGGTCGTACCGGGTGCAGGAGCCGGAGCGGGAGCAGTGCCCGGTGCAGCTGCGGCATCTACACCTGGGATGCCCGGGGCCGGTAATGCCGGCGCTGGCGTCACGCCCGGAATCGTGGCGGCTGGATCAGCGCCGGGAACAGCTCCCGGCTGGCTCGCAAACGGATCCGTAACCGGTGTCGGCGCCGCAATTTCCTTTTTCGGCGCGGGCGGCGCTTTGAAGGTGTTCTTCTTATAGCTGTAAACGTCGCTGTAAGGTGATGAGCAAGCCGCGAATCCGGCAACGGCTGCAATGCTGGCGAGGAAGTACGTGGTGCGGGACGACATTGGCAGCCATGTAAAGTCCGTCCTCTTGGACGTCAACAGTTCAGTCGGTGACGACGCTGTTGGAAAATCAAGGTCGCGTTCCGGGTTGAACTCGGCTGAGCAAGAACTTCCCGCGGTCAATTTCCGCGTCGTAATCAGCGATCAGACCGGTGGTTGTCACCATGCCTTCGCAGCGATAGTGGCCTGAACCCACCCACATTCGGATTTCCGTCCCCCCACCAATCCTGGCAGTCGCGGATTTCCCGCGTCCGTTACGCTCAAACACCCTCAAACTGACCTTGTGGCGCGAAGAAAAAATTCCATGCCACGTGGCGCGGAATTCCGCTTCGTACAGGTCAGGTGCGCGGCGCTTGAGAACGCACCATAGCTTCCCGCTCGCCCCTTTATACCGGGAGCTCTCCCAGGTCCCTTGATACGCCCCTGCGAAGGGTTCCGTCTCCGTCGTCGAGCGAGACCGCTCGGCGCTCCATCGTTGATCGAAGTCCGAACAGCCCGTGCATAGAACCAACATGCCGAACAGGATCAAACGGGCAAAAACTGGTCGCATGGAAGGCAGTTTGGGCGCAGTGGCCCGATTTGAGCAAGCCGAGTCCTTAATGGCATTATGCAAAAAGATGCATCCGTCTTTTGACACGGAGCCGTCGCGGGGTAGTTTGGCGCAGCCTTCCCAGCTATGCGCACGAGATTCCCGAAACCGCCCGCAGCCACGCGCCTCTGCTTGGACCATGGTGCCGATGAAAGTGCCACGGAGTGCCTCCACGTCGAAGAACGCGGAGCCACGTTCGAAAGCCCGTGGCGTTTCGAGCCGCTGGCGGAACTGCTCCTGTGTCTCGCGTGGCGCCATCCGCGACTTGGATTTCAACGCACGCCGGTTTCTGGCGTGGTGGTCGATTCCCGCAAGGTTACGCACGGCCGCTACGAAACGATTGTTCTCTTCCCTGAACTTCCGGCAGAGCAGCGAGCGGGCATACGCGCTTTTGCCCGACACACGCGCTGAGGTTGGCGCGAGACGGATCATTGTGAGATAGCCGTCGCGCTCGCAACGAGGGGACATGAATTGCTGCGTTTGTCCGCTGGGCATGGCGCTGAGGGTCTGCGGCGTTGGAGCGTCCAGACCGCCCAAAGAGCTCCTTTTTAATCGGTGCCGGCGTCCGCGTCGGATCGCGCATCTCGAAGTGCGTCTTTTATGATCCGGCCCGTTTGGGCCTCCCGCCGGCATCGCCGAAGTTGTCACGAGCGCGTCGCAAATATTACGGCGCCGATCTCATGGAAACTCTCAATGCATCCAGAGTCGAATCCGGTCGCTCCTCCACGCGCGATTATCAAGGGGAGCGAGATAGTTTTCGATCATGCCTAAACTAGAAAACAACGGCGTGGGTAGTCAGTGGGTGAAGTTTCAAGGCATGAATACAGTTTTCCGCAGTTGGCGAATTTCGCGGTTAGGTATCCAGAGAACGCGTTGCGTGATTACGCGCGACGGCCGCCAACCTCGCGCGCGAATCCAGACGGGATGCGCTGATTCGCTCCTGAGGAGCGGCTTGCAAAATCCCTTGTCAAAACGGCGTGTGCCTTCACACGATATGCCACGGTAAGTTCTTGAATCGTATATTGCCGTATGCCTACTGACCCCAGCAGCCAAGCACTCGATTCTCCAGACCTTTTGGCGGCAATCATCGATACCACGACCGATGCGATCATCGGGGTGACCACTGACGGAATCGTGACGAATTGGAATCGCGCTGCGGAGAATATATTTCAGTTTGCCGCCGCGGAAGTGATCGGCGGCCCAATTTCTGGGATTATCCCTTCTGAACGGCTCCGTGAGCAGCGGGAAATCCTGAACCGCGCGAAGCACAACGAGCGGGTGGAGGGAGTTGAAACGAGGTTTCGGCGCAAAGACGGCTCGAATGTCGATATCTCAATCGCCGTCTCTCCCATTCACGACGCCAACGGCGAAGTGATTGGCGCATCCTGGGTGATCCACGATATCACGGCGTGTCGCCAGTTGGATCTCGAGCGCGCCCGAGGGCGGTTCGACACAGAAGACCGGCTGGAAAAGGTGTTCGAACATATGAACCAAGGGTTGGTCTTGTCTGATCTGAACGGGCAAATCCTGCACTGGAATTCAGCTGCCGTGGAGATGCATGGATTTAAGGCTGGTTGGAATTGGCGGCGTCATCTTGACGACTTCGTGGACCTGTTCGAATTGCGAACTTCAGATGGAGAAGTCATGCCGTTTGAAGATTGGCCGCTGAATAAGGTCATGCGCGGCTTGCGGGTTCGAAACATGGATGTCTGTATCCGGCGGCGCGACACGGATTGGGAGCGGGTCTTTTGTTATTCCGGTGACATGGTGCGCGAGCGAAGCGGGCAACAAATCGCATTTCTTACGATAACCGACGTTACACGACGCGCCGAAGTGGAAGAGCGCTTAAGGGAGTCGCTGCAGCGAATCCGAGATTTGCACACTGCCCTCGACGAACACGCGATTGTAGCGGTGACAGATGCCAATGGTCGAATCACGGATGTAAATGATAAGTTCTGCGCGATCTCAAAGTATTCGCGCGAGGAGCTGATTGGGCAGGATCACCGACTTATTAACTCCGCGTTCCATTCGCCAGAATACATCCGAGGCCTTTGGCAAACGATTCGAAGCGGGAAAGTATGGAAGGGAGAGATTCGCAACAAAGCGAAAGACGGATCCTTCTATTGGGTGGATACGACTATCGTGCCGTTCTTGGGCGCAGATGGAAAGCCGGACCACTTCATTGCGGTGCGCGCGGACATCACGGAGCACAAAAGGGTGGAGGAGGAGTTGCGCAGGAGCAACCAGCTCAATCGCGATGTGCTCGACTCGATGCTGGCGCATATCGCGGTGCTCGATGGCGATGGCACGATCACCATGGCGAACGAAGTGTGGCGGCAGTTTGCTTTGGCGAACGGTGGTTCGCCGGGTGCAGACATTCTTCGCGACGCGGGGGTGGGAGCAAATTATCTCGAAATCTGCGACAAAGCCGCATCGGTATGCCCCGATGCCGCGCGGGCGGCCCAGGGAATTCGCGATGTGCTCGCTGGCCGGAGCTCGCGATTCTATAGCGAGTATCTCTGCCAATCGCCAGGAGCCGACCAGTGGTTTGCGATGAGCGTCACGCCGCTCCTGCGCAGCCATGGAGGGGGCGCAGTAGTGGCGCACCTCGATATTACTGCGCGTCGTCAAGCGCAGGCGACCATCGAGCAGCAAGCGGCTCTGCTCGACCATGCACGCGAAGCGATCCTCTTGCGCGATCTCGACGGAAAGCTCCTCTTCTGGAGCAAGGGAGCCGAACGTATCTACGAGTGGACCCGCGATGAAGTGATCGGCAAGGAGATCTCGGGTTTATTGTATAGAAACGAGGAGGATTTCCACCGGGGAACCAAGGAGGTCGTGGAAACCGGCGAATGGACGGGCGAACTCGAGCAGGTTACCAAATCCGGCAGGGCCATCACTGTGGAGGCGCGTTGGACTTTGCTTCGGGATGACCAGGGCGTTCCAAATGCCGTCTTGGCAATCAACTTGGATATTACCGCGAGAAAGAAGATGGAGGCGCAATACTTGCGGGCGCAGCGCATGGAGAGCATCGGAACACTGGCCGGCGGCGTGGCGCATGATCTCAACAACATGCTCGCGCCGATCCTCATGTCGGTGGCGCTGCTGCGAGGCAAGTTGCCGGATGCGCGGGACCAGGAGCTGCTCAACATGCTCGAGGAAGGCGCCAGTCGTGGCGCCGACCTGGTGCGCCAGATCCTGACGTTCGCCAGGGGCTTCGAGTCTCGGCAGATCCTCGTGAACCCAAAGCATGCGATCTGCGAAGTCAGCCGCATTTTGCGCGACACACTCCTGCAAAAGATCACCGTCCATACGGACATAGCTAACGATGTGTGGCCGCTCCTCGGGGATCCGACGCAATTGCACCAGGTGTTACTGAACCTTTGCGTGAATGCCCGTGACGCGATGCCGAATGGAGGAACGCTCACGATCCGCGCAGAAAATCACATGCTGGACGAAAATTATGCAGCCATGCATCTCGATGCGAAGGCGGGACCGTATGTCGTCATCAGCATTATCGATACGGGCGTAGGCATCCCCGCTGATATTCGCGAAAAGATCTTCGATCCGTTTTTCACGACGAAGGAAGTGGGGAAGGGCACCGGACTTGGACTTTCAACTACCGTCGGAATCGTGAAGAGCCATGGCGGCTTCATCAACTTATATAGCGAGGTGGGGCACGGCACGACCTTTAGCGTCTACCTTCCAGCTCAGGTCGGAGGGGTTGCCGCGAACTTGCCTGAAGAGTCCGAGCGCCTCCCGCGCGGCAGAGGAGAATTGATATTGATCGCAGACGATGAGGCTTCAGTGCGGAATATCACAACTCAGACCTTGCAAGCCTTCGGTTATCGCTCTGTTTGTGCCTCAGACGGCGCGGAAGCGCTTGGGGTTTTCGCGCAGCACCTGGCGGAGGTGCGGGCTGTAATCACGGATATGATGATGCCGTATATGGACGGCCCTGCGACGATCCGGGCAATCCGCCGGCTGAATTCTGAGGTCGTCATTATTGCGGCAACGGGTTTGGGCACCGATGCGCAGAAGCAGGCGGCGATTACTGCGGGAGCGGATCACTTCCTGCAAAAGCCGTTCTCGGCAGAAGCTGTGTTGCGGGTGCTGCATCGAGCGCTGCGTGAGCCGCGCGGGACGGGGGAGCCTCAGCCTGCTTAGGGTAGGCTCGCTATCGCTCCCCAACCCTAGGCTGTACGGTGCAACGCGTTCCGCGTAGTCCGTTACACAGCGCCGGCTGTTAGAACCCTGAAAGTGCCGAACAGGCTCTGAGCGGACAACGCGGCGGGATTTCGGGGATCAACAGATGCCAAGCTCCTTCAAAAGCTTCACTGGTTCGTCGCCGTGGTCGGGAGTGATGCTAGATAATGTTTGACTTATCGATCTACCTATCCTAGCGAAGCAACACTCTTGATGAGCATGTCCCTGCGAGTCCTAAATCCGATGCCCGCGCAAAATGCGCGACGACGCGCGGTTTCGTGTGCGGGCATCACGGCAGCCGTCTGCATCGGTCTTCTCGAGTCGGTTGTCCCGCGTGGCGGCGTTGTATCGCGCGCGCTTTGGGCGAAACGAAACCCGTTCCAAGGAGGCCAGCAGGAGTTCTGATCTAATTTAGGATCACGTTTTCTCGAACCCTGCTCGCCACGAGGCCAGCAGGGTTTTTCCTTTTCCCGTAAAACTACCAACCGCGGCTACGGCTGCAAACATACCAGATTTCCACACGGATGCTTCATCTGAACCGCATGTGATTCGGCCGAGCACCGGCATGATCCGATGCTTGAATTGCATCATTCCAGCCAAGCCTAAATAGGAGGCTTCGGAGAGCGCTGCGGTCGAGACCGACCCGCGCGGCCACAGTTAGTAATCGGATTACTGGCTGGCGGTCCCTCTTTGCCTCGAAGCCCCACTCGCCCCGTGGTCGCGGAGTAACTCACTCGAACAACTTATCTCACCAACATGCCACCACCATGGAACTTCTCATCCTCATCTTTCTCATTGTTACACCCGGCACATTAGTGGTCGGGGCGATCGCGTTTGTTTCCAATCACCGCTGGCTGCGTTCGGTAGAAACGCGGTTGCCTTCTCGGAGCAGTGCGGGCGCGGATCGGCCTTTCGATGCGCTCGAGAGCGGAACATTGGCGGGAACGCCGCGATCGATCCTGCACAGTGACCACTCCGGGCCGGGAGCGGTACTGCGGGATGAACTGATAAATCGCCCTTCCGGGAGGGATTCGTGAAGGCAATCGGGGTGGGCGCGCCGCGGGTGAGAACTGGCTATACCGGCGTGGACTTTTCCGCTGGCACAGCGCCGGTGAACTCGCGGCGCAGCTCTTCAGGGAGTTTCGGAGTGCCGCCTTCCGATGAGCATACGAAGGCAGCGACGCGGTTCGCGATTTCGCTAATGTGATCGATGTCCCACCCGAGCAGCATCCCCATCGTCACCGCCGCAGTGAAGGCGTCGCCCGCGCCGATCGTGTCTTTGACTGTTACAGGAATACCCGCGTGCTCGGACCAGAGGGAGCCGTTGTAAAGCCAGCTTCCGTGAGAGCCCCGCGTGTATGCCACCAGGCGCAAGCTGTAGTGATCTGCCAGTTCCGCGATTTGGTCTTTTTCGGATTCGGATTTCAACCGGAGGAGGGCGGCGATGACAGGCAGCTCTGCGTCGTTCAGTTTGAGCACGTTAGACAGCTGCAAGGAATGATCCACGACGTCCTCGCAATAGAAGTTCTGCCGGAGATTCACGTCGAAAATGCGCAGCGCTTCGGGCTTGGATGCCCGCAGCAGCGCGCGAATGGTTTGCCGGGAGACGTTGTTCCGCTGGGCGAGCGATCCGAAGCAGATGGCATCCGCCTTGGCGGCAGAATCCGTGTCTTCCGGAATGAGATGGTCCCACGCGGCGTCTTCCTCGATCACGTAGCGCGGCTGGCCGTCAGGGGCGACTTCGACGTCCACGACCCCCGTGAGATGGGCGGGATCGACGGAGATGGAGCAGGTCGGCACGCCCAAGGCGAAGAGATGCTCGACGATTTCGCGTCCAAGCGGGTCATCGCCCACGCGGCTGATAATTGAGGCATCTGCGCCCATGGAGCGCGCGTGGAAGGCAAAGTTAGTCGGCGCGCCCCCGACTTGTTTGCCGGTTGGAAGCATATCCCAGAGGACTTCGCCGATTCCGAGCACATCGTAGCTCATTGCCTTGTTGGTAACGGTTCAGGAGGCCGACTGGATGCCGAGTTTGCGTTCCATCTCTTCGAGCGGCACGCCCTTGGTTTCCGGCACCATCGTTTTCACCCAGATCAACTGCAGCACCATCATGCCGCAGAAGAAGAGGAAGATCGTGCCCGGATGAATTTCCGCCACCATGATAGGGAATACGGTGGTGAGAAGCGCGGCGAAGACCCAGTGGGTCGCGCTGCCGAGCGCCTGGCCGGCGGCGCGATATTGATTCGGAAAGATTTCGGAGATTAGCACCCAAATGACAGTGCCCTGTCCAATCGCGTGCGCGGCAATGAACGCGAAGATACAGGCCGGAACGATCGTGAGGTGTTCCGTGTAAAACGCCCACGAGCAGAGCCCAAGAGAGACGATGTAGCCGAAGGAGCCGATCGTCAGCAACGTGCGGCGTCCAAACTTGTCGATCAGCCATAGGCCGACGAACGTGAAGATCAAGTTTGTGACGCCAATGCCGACGGAGGTGAGCAGCGCGGCCTGTTCTGATGAACCGCTCAATTTGAAAATGCGGGGCGCGAAGTAAAGGATCGCGTTGATGCCGGAGAGTTGATTGAAGAACGCCACCAGGAATGCGAGCAGGATCGGCACGCGCAGGCGACGGGACCAGAATCCATCGCTGCTCTTGCTCTGCTGGCCGGCGGAAACGATTTCGTCTGCGTGCCGCTGGAGTTGTTCCGAACTGGCTTCGGGCTCGATAAGCTTGAGCACTGCCAGCCCTCCGGCGCGGTCCCCTTTGTGGTTGAGCAACCACCGCGGACTTTCGGGCAGACCAAACGCCATCAGCATGTAGGCGACCGACGGAATGGCGGCCACGCCGAGCATCCATCGCCATGCGTCGTCGCCCAATCCGCTAAGCAACCGATTCGAGGCGTAAGCGATGAGGATCCCAAAGACGATGTTGAATTGAAACATGCCAGCGAGGCGACCCCGCCGCGCCGGCGGCGATATCTCCGAGATATAGAGTGGCGCCGCCACGGTGGACACGCCGATGCCGATTCCGCCGAGGAAACGGGCGATGAAAAACGAATAGAAATCCCACGCGAACGCGCATCCCAGCGCGGACACGACATAAAGCGCTCCGATCGAAACAAGTGTCAATTTTCGCCCCCACCGTTCCGTGGGATAGCCTCCGAAGATCGATCCAAGGATCGTGCCGTAGAGCGCAGCGCCCATGGCAAACCCGTGCATCTCGGAGCTCAGTTGCCAGATGTGCTGAATCTTTTCCTCCGCGCCGGAAATCACTACCGTATCGAAGCCGAAGATGAATCCCGCTAGGGCGGAGGTGATTGCCCAATAGAGGATCCTTGGACTCATTGGTTGGGCAGGCAAGTTCGAGCCTGGCGTAGCGGGTTGGGCCGTGTGCATCCGGGATGGAAGTGTGGATAAACCCGCTGGTTGGCGACGCGGGCGACGATGCATCATGGCGAAAAGCCCCTGGCAGGGCTACACAAAGTCATTCAGCGAAAGGGAAATCGGGGATGGGCACCGATGGACTTCATGAAACTTGGCGAAACGCTCCCTGAATCGCCCGCACCCCAACTGGAATCGCCCGCACCCAACTGAAATCGTCGAAACCCTCACTGGAATCGTCGGCGCCCTCACTGGAATCGTCGGCACCGTCACTGGAATCGCCGGAACCCTCACTGGAATCGTCGGAACCCCTACTGGAATCGTCGGCACCCTCACTGGAATCGCCGGAACGCCCACTGGAATCGTCGGAACCCCTACTGGAATCGCCGGAACCCCTACTGGAATCGTCGGTACCCCTACTGCAATCGTCGGTACCCCTACTGCAATCGTCGGAACCCCTACTGCAATCGTCGGAACCCCTACTGCTCGCCTGTGGGCTATCACGCGCGGTTCGGAAGCCTGTTGGCCGCCCCGGACGGCGAGCATTCCGTTACATGATCGAGATTTACTTTACGGTTTGACGAAGCTCGCCATTGTGTCGGGTCATCCCAAGGGTCGTCGGCATGTGAGTGCGGGCGGCTTTTTGAGTCCGTCATTCATGCCGAAGCTCCCTAGACTCCTTCAGATCGCGGCATTTGTTGCCTGCGCCCTTGCTGCGCGTTCCGATGTCGTCCTCAGCATCGACCTCAACGATGCGCTCGATAACCCGAACGACACCGCGCCGGGTTTTGTCGACTACGCTCTCTCCGACGACACATTGAACATCGGGTTGTTCAGTGTGGATGTGAATCCCGTAGGCGGCGCTGCGTTGGACGACGTGCACCGAATCACGCCGGCGAACAGTGGGGCGCTGACGCTGGCGCCTCTGTATCGCGACAGCGTCTTCGCAAACCCCGATGCATCGGCGAACTATTACCGCGTCGGACTCGATGCCCGCATCGGCGGACTCGTTGCGGGTAAACTCTACACGATTACCGCGTGGAGCTATGACAGCGGCTCATCTGGTGCACGCGTGAGCGATTGGTCGATCCTCGGCATGGGCGGACCACAGTTCGCGGCGAATAATTACACATTTGACGGCTCCATCCTGCCGTCGAGCGATACGGCGAACCGATTTTCCGTCACGGCCCGGGCGGACGAGAGCGGCGCGCTTGTGCTGCGGGGCCGTCACTCCGCGACGTCGGCAACGGCGCAGATTTTCCTGAATGGCTTTACAGCGGATGAGCAAGCGGGCGCGGCGTTGCAGCCGCAGACCGTGTTGGCGTTGGATTTTAATGATCGGGCGAGCACCGGCTCCGGGGCGACACAGAGTGGCTTCCAGGAATTCCTGATGGCGACCGGGGCCGAGGCCCAGTCCACTCCCACTGTTAGGACGTTTGGACCGTTCACCGCTACGCTTACGGCATTTGCCGGTTCGATTGAGGATCGCTCCCGGACGATGGCCGATGCTGGAGTCTTCACGGAATCGCTCTTGTTGCGCGACTTTGTCTTCGGGACCAATGGTGCGGGACTGGATGTGAAGATCCAGGGCCTCACGGCCAATAGCGCCTGCCTCGTCGAGTTGTGGGCGTTTGATAATATGAGTCCGGGCATCCGGCAGAGCGATTGGACGGTAAACGGCGCGACCGCCTGGGACGACTACACGTTCAATGGGAGCCTCGCGCCAACCTCGAACAATGACTACAAGATGGCCGGCACGTTTACTACGAACGCGGCCGGCGAGTTAACGATCAGTGGCCGCTACGTCGCGGGCTCTCCCCATGGCGTCTTTCTTAATGCATTGCGCATCTCCGCGCTCGTTCCGTTGCAAATTGTCGACTTCGGCCACCCGATCATCAGCGAGTTTCTCGCGAGCAACTCCGACGGCATCCTGGATGAAGACGGCGATTCGAGCGATTGGATCGAGATCTGGAACACGACCGCCGCAACGATTGATCTCGGGGGCTGGCGGCTAACGGACAGTTCAGGAATGCCCGCGAAGTGGGTCTTTCCAGCGAATGTGCAGATCCCTTCTCAAGCGCGCTTGTTGGTTTGGGCTTCCGCGAAGGATCGAAAGGCGAATCCCGCGGCGTTGCACACGAACTTCGGGCTTCAGAAGTTGTCGGGTGGTTACCTCGCCTTGTCGCGTCCGGACGGAACGATCGTGAGTTCTTACTCGAATCTACCCGCGCAGTTCGACGACACGAGCTACGGAGTGACGGGAACGACGGAGCCGCTGACGCAGGGCTATTTCCAGCCGCCGACTCCACGGGCGCAGAATGGCTCGCCGGTGCCCGGGTTTGTCGCGGACACGGTGTTCGACGTGAAGCGCGGATACTACTCGGTGCCGTTCAACGTGCACATCAGTTGCGCCACGGCTGGCGCGCAGATTCGCTACACTACGGACGGATCGGACCCAACGACCGGCAGCGCGCTGTACCCCGGCGCGGCGGGCATCCCGATTTCGACGACGACCGTTTTGCGAACGAAGGCTTTTGCCCCGCCGCTCGCGCCTTCCAATACCGACACGCAGACGTATCTCTTCCGCGCCCATGTCCAGAACCAGTCCGCGAATTCGCCCGGATGGCCGGCCACGTGGGGCACGGATTCCGAGGTCGCCACGAACAATGGCGGGAACGGCACCGTGCCCTCAGACTATGAAATGGATCCCGTCGTAGTCGCGGGCGCGCAGCCGGGACGCGCGGTCGCGGATGGATTAGCGGCCTTACCGTCGGTTTCAATCGCGCTGAATCCGTCGGATTTTCATGACGCGAGCACCGGCATCTATACAAACCCGCGTTCCGTAGGCGACACTTGGGAGCGCGCGGCTTCGATCGAATTCCTCGAACTCGACGGCACGAGCGAGGCCACGCGGTGCGGCATTCGCGTGCATGGAAACTCCAGCCGACGACCCTTCCGCATGCAGAAGCATTCGTTTCGAATCGCGTTTCGCGAGGCGTATGGCGATGGGCGATTCGACTACAAAGTTTTCCCCGGGACGTCGCTGAAACGATTCGATCGCTTGATTCTCCACGCTTTTTTCACCGACGGCTGGGGTCTGGTGAGTTGGGATCCAACGCGGTACCGGCCAGACACGGCGCTCAGTTTTCGTGACGCCTGGGTGGCAAAGAGCTTTGGCGATATGGGGCACGCCGAAGTTTTCAGCCGGCACGCGCACATTTACATCAACGGACTCTACTGGGGCGTCTTCAATGTCGGCGAACGCGTGGACGACACGTGGTGCGCAGATCATTTCGGCGGTCTGCGTGAGGATTACGATCTGATCGCGCCGGGCGAAGCGGTCTATGTGCGCGCCGGGACCGCGACCGCGTGGGATTCGTTCTTCAGCTTCCTGAATTCGGCCGACCTGACGCAGACGGCGAACTATAACGCGGCGGCGGCGCAGGTGGATCTCGCCGACTTCGTGGACTACTATCTCCTCCATGTGCACGCGGACGCTGAAGATTGGCCGCATCACAATGGCTACGCATTTCGGAACCGTGTCGTGGGCGGGTCGAAATGGAAGTGGATTCCCTGGGACCAGGAGATTGCGATGGATCCGCTCGTGAATGTGGATCGGGTGTCGCCCTCTGCCGCGAACACGACGACCGATAAAACCGCGGGCCGGCTGTTCCAGCGTCTCCGCGTCAATCCGGAGTTTCGCCTGCTCTTCGCGGATCGGGCGCACAAACACCTGCACAACGGCGGTGCGCTCGCGCTCGCTGTGGAGCAGGCGAGATGGCAGTCCTTTGTGGACACGTTGGACAAGGCAATCGTCGCCGAGAGTGCGCGGTGGGGCGATACGGCAGACGCGACGCCATACGGAAATGTAGTGACCGCGGGGCGCGTATTCACCCGCGAGGGGGATTGGTTGCCCCAAGTCACGACCGTGAAGAACACGCACATGCCGAATCTTCACAACGAGGCGAATAGTTTCGCGACAGTTACGGAGCTGAAAGGCCAGGGGCTTTATCCAAACACAGTGCCGCCCGACTTTGCGCAGTTTGGCGGCAGCGTGCCGACGAATTATGCCCTGAGCATCACCGCGCCTGCCGGGAATATCTACTACACGCTCAATGGCAGCGACCCGCGCGAGGCCTTTACCGGAAATGCGGTGGGCACGCTTTACTCGGGTCCGGTGACACTCACGCAGACTTGCACCGTGAAGGCGCGGGCGCGAAACGCGGGCGAGTGGAGCGCGCTGACCGAGGCAACATTCATCGTCGGCATTCCCGCGAGCAGCGCGAATCTCGCGGTGACGGAATTGCACTATGACCCGGTGAATCCGGACCACGAGTTCATTGAGCTGATGAACTATTCGGCGCAGCCGATCGATCTCACGGACGTGTCCTTTTTCGGGATCACGTTTGAGTTTCCCGACGGAACGCTGCTTACGCCGGGGGAACGCCTCGTGGTGGTTCGCAACCAGGCGGGATTTGTCGCGCAATACGGGAATACGCCGCGTGTGGCTGGCGTGTATGCGGGCGCGCTCGACAACAATGGCGAGGAACTCGCCGTCATTGCGGCAAATGGAATCGATATTGTCCGTTTCCACTTCGACAACAACCCACCTTGGCCGGAGTTACCCGTCGGCGGAAATCGCTCGCT
>CBHXZU010000033.1:0-16766 GCA_966125105.1 uncultured Prosthecobacter sp. | reverse complement strand
TAACTCGGGGAGGCCGTAACCACGACCGCTGTTCCAACGCGGCGAGCGATCTCGGAAAAATGCCCGCATGAAAACTTACCAACGGAAGAACACCATTCCGCGCCCGCTCGCCGCGGTAATTACCCTTGCCCGAAACGCCCTGAAGGGCGCCATGAACTCCGGCAGCAGTGTCGGTCTCGCGCACAATACGCCAGAGAAACTGCGCGCGGAAACCTACGACCTCATCGGTAACCCGGCAACGCCGTCTATCCCCGGAAAGCAGGCGCAATACTCGGCACAGCTCGTGGCGGTAAAGGCGGCCTATGCGGCGAAGAACGCACCAATCCACGCCGGACGGGAGTTTTGCCGACTCGCGATCAACCTGCTTCGGCCCGTCCTCGGAAACGAGTGGAACACCGCGTGGCAGGCAGCCGGTTTCCACCTTCCTTCGCTCGCTCTGCCGGCCCAACCGGCGGCGATGCTGACGGCACTCCGCTCCTACTTCAGCGCAAATCCCGCCCACGAGAATAGCCAGGCGGGTGTCACCGCAGCTGCGGCGGAAGCAGCGGCTGCTGGCATCGATATCGCAGTCGTCACCATCGCCAGCGCCCGGCGCGAACTGGCTGTGCGCAAGGTGCAACGTGACCGCGCTTTGAAGACCTTGCGCCAGCGCCTGAGCGGACTGCGCGCAGAACTCGAGCAGCTCCTCGATGATGACTCGGGCATGTGGTATGAGTTTGGATTCAAGCGCCCCGCCGATGGACGAAAGCCCGCGCCGGTGGAAGAGGTGACCGTCACCGTCGTCGCTGCAGGTACCGCGCTCGTGAAGTGGGAGCCCGCGCCGCTGGCCGAAGACTATCGGGTCACGTGGAAGCCAGGGGAGGGGGATGCCGCGCCTGTCACCGACCGGGGCTTACTTGTGGATCCCCAGGCAATTCTGATGGATCTGCCCATCGGCGTGCCGATCGTGATCGCAATCAGCGCCCGAAACTCGAGCGGGGAGACAAAACCGATCGAGCGCGTGATCACGCTCTAAGCGGCAATCGCTTGATCGGACCGCAGGGAAGCCACCGAGCCAGACGATTGTTGACGCAACGTTGGCTGCAACCGCCTGCTAAGTCGCGCTCCACAACTCAGCCTGCCGATGCCGGTTGATATAGACGTCGAATATCGCCGCCAGGTTGCCGCGGTCGCTCCAGAATGCACCGGCGTAGACCTTGACCTTCACAGGCCTTTCGACGGCCGGATCACGATGGGTGATCGTGAGGAGTTTGCCTTTCAGGGCATCGGCCTCTGCGGACGTGACGATATCCTTGAAGAAGATCGGCGCGGGCCAACTGGAGACGTAGATGCGATCGAACTCGATCATCGCTTGCGTGCCGTCCTTGTGAGCAAATCTCACGCGGGGAAATTGCGCCTGCACGAGCGCGACTTCCTCTTCGGTTTTCGGCATCAGGCGCCAGGCGATTTCCTGGGACTGCACCTCCTGCTGCGTCTCCTGGCGTCCGGCCCACATGCGTTCTTCGATGGCGGCGGCGGTTGGAATCGCGTGGTACCATGAGTTCTGCGGCGCATGATGCAGCGATGCATCGGCCATGCTCTCACGCAGATTGAAACCCAAACTCTCGAGGCGTTTGTCGAGGGTCGGGTGGGTGTCAAAGGGATGGGGCGCACTGTCGGCGCCCGATTTGTCGCTGGCGGTGAACGCGGTGAGGAATGCGGGATAACCTTCCTCCAGTTTGCGAGAGAGATTCAGGTCGCGATCCACGGTCCTGCTCTGCACGATGCCGACCTCTGTCTCGTAACGGTAGTCACAATAGGCAGAGATCTTTACGAGCGCGCGCTTCATGGCGTCCCTGGAGACCAACTCTGCTCCGGTCTTATCCGCGCGAAATTCGCGGATGCGGCTGAGGCGGCCGAGCGAGAAGCTGTAAAGCTTCCAGAAGAATAGCATGAAGTTCGCGGCGATCGTGCCGATGCCGTTCGCGAGCGTCGCCATGTAGTTCCCGAACTTCGCGATAATCGGCGAAATCTTTCGCGACCACATTGTGTCCTGACCGCTGAAGTGCGCCAGTTCGTGCCCAAGCACGGAGTCGGCCTCTTCGGCGCTCATCACCTTTAGCATGGGCAAACTCACGTAGAGCGTGCGGCCAGCCATGGTCTTGCCGTTCAGCGTGACCGGGTTTTCGGTAACGAAAAAGCTCGGCTCAATGCCGGCAATGATTTGATCCGGCGGCGCCGTGTTGAGCTTTGCGGCCATCTCGCGGGTGCGCTGCCACAAGCCAGGCGAATCCGCTTCGGTGAGAAGCTCTCCGCTCACTTCGTTTTTCAGGGCGACGCTGGTAAAAATTGCTTTCCACACCAGGAGCACGGCGCCGATGGCGAGGAGGCACGCGACGACGATGAGCTTTGGGTAGTAGGATTCCGAAGTCAGAACCGTGACCCAGTATGAGAGCGCCACAAGGAGCGTTGCCTGTCCGAGCACTTGGATTGCCGCGGAGAGCTGGACAATCGGGAGTCCGAAGCGCAGCGCCTGGTATTGCGCCCCGTGCGAACGAAGGGAGAATGCGACACTTAACCCGACAAGGACGAACGTGGCGCCGACCACGATGAGGCAGGCCCACGCGATCCGCTTCATCCAGCGGAAGGTGGCGTACGGCGTCGCGACCGAGGCGTACATCTGCCGCATGGGCTCGAGCTCCGGGTCGGTGGAGGCCATGATTTTCGAAACCGGGACGGCGCGGTGAAACGATAGGAAGTTCTCCCGCATTTCCGGTTTCACGGAGCGATCTTCTCTGATCTCGGACTCGATCTGCTTGTAGATCTGGCGGTCCATCCACTGCTCCGCGTAAGCGAAGAACCACGCGGAGAATCCCGGGATGAGAAAGATGAGAAGAACGGGCAGGACGTGCGATTTGAAGAAGGAGGACTTTGCGGTTTTGGGAACGGCACTCATGGTTCAGCTAGGTAGTCGCTCTTTTGGCTAGCTGATGTTGTGCCCGGCGTTGAGCGTTTATTCAGGTGAGCGAAATGTTGGCGTGGACCTTACCCAAACGGGCGAGGGCAAGAATCTGGACAACTGAAGAGCGCGACGTATCTCCTGCGAAGTCATGAGAGCCTTTCTCCCTGCCTTCCTCGCCAGTTCCATCCTTGCTGCCGCCCAGCAGCCTGCTTCACTGCCCGTGCTCGGGGCCGACGGCAAACCGCTCAACCTCGGTTTTGAAGACGGCACGCTCAAGGATTGGACGCCCGCAGGAGAGGCCTTTTCCACTTCGCCAATCAAAGGGGATGCAGTCGCAGCGCGCCGGAAGGACATGGCCTCGGGGCACGCGGGGAACTTCTGGGTGGGGAGCTTCGAGACTAATCAGAAAGACGATGGGATCGGCACGCTGACCTCGGCGACTTTCAAGATTGCGCAGCCGTGGGCGAGCTTTCTGGTCGGAGCTGGCGACTATCCGGAGACGAAGGTGGAACTCGTCACGAAGGACGACGGAAAGGCGATCGTCACGGGGCGCGGCGTGCAGAAAGAAAACATGGGACGCGTGGTGGTGGATCTCCGGAAATTCCAAGGGCGCGAGGCTTACATCCGCATTGTCGATGAGCGAAAGGGCGGCTGGGGACACATTAATTTCGATGACTTCGTTTTTCACTCCGAGGAGCCGAAGTTTCCGAAGGAGGCGCTCGCGGCGAAGCCGGGTTCGCAACTGCCGGCGGATACCGTGAAGTTTGCCGGGTTGAAGCCGGAGGAGGTGCCGGGCGCTGCGACAATTCCGGAAGGTTACGAATTAAAGGTCTTTGCCGCGGAGCCCGATCTCATCAATCCGATCTCCTTCTGCCAGGACGATCGTGGACGCATCTGGGTGGTCGAAGGAATGACCTATCCCATCCGCGCCAAGGAGGGTGAGGGGAAGGATCGCGTGCTGATCTTCGAAGACACGGATGGCGACGGCAAAGCGGACAAACGCACCGTTTTCATCGAGAAGCTAAATCTCGTCTCGGGAATCGAGGTCGGCCATGGCGGCGTCTGGATCGGAGCGGCGCCTTACCTCCAATTCATCCCCGTCGAGAATTGGGATGATCCGAAGCCTGCAGGCGCAACACAGGTGCTCCTCGATGGCTGGGGCTATCAGGACACGCACGAGACGCTGAACACGTTCCGCTGGGGACCGGATGGCTGGCTCTACGGTTGCCACGGCGTGTTCACCCACAGCAACGTTGGCAAACCCGGCGCGCCGGATTCCGAGCGGCAGAAGATCAATGCGGGGATCTGGCGCTACCACCCGCAGCAACAGAAGTTCGAAGTCTACGCGCACGGCACGAGCAATCCCTGGGGCATCGATTGGAACGAAGAAGGCGAACTCTTCGCCGAGGCGTGCGTAATTCCGCACCTCTTTCACATCATCCCGGGCGCGCGTTACCAACGGCAGGCGGGGCAGCACTTCAATACGCATACTTACAAGGACATCGTCACGATTGCCGATCACCGCCACTACCTCGGCGGGAATCCGCACGGAGGTAATAATCGCAGCGACGCCGCGGGTGGCGGACATGCCCATGCGGGCCTAGCGATTCTTCAGCATCCCTCCTGGCCGGCTGGCCTTCGCGGCGGCGCGCTGATGAGCAACGTGCACGGCCAGCGCATCAACATGGATTTGCTCGAACACCAGGGCAGCGGGTATGTCGGCAAGCACGGGGCGGACTTCATCAATTTCAACGATCGCGCGAGCCAGATCGTCGACCTCCGCGAAGGACCGGACGGCACGCTCTTCATGATCGATTGGTACGATCTCAACCAATGCCACCGCGTGCAGCGCGAAGCTCACGACTACACGACCGGCCGCATTTACCGCATCGCGAAGAAGGGCGCGATGATGGCCAGGCCGGCAATCGCGAACGCCAGCGATGCGGAACTCTACAAGACCGCCGTGCACGGAGACGAATGGGCGTCTCGCCGAGCCCGCCGCAATTTGCAGGAACGCAAACTCGATGCCGTAAAGATTGGCGCGCTCGAGGAAGAGTTCTGCGGACCAAAGGCGAATCTCGGTGAGTACCGCGACCGCGCTCTGCTCCGCGCCCTGTGGGTGCGTGCTGGCACCGTCGGAATGCCGGACGAAAAGCTGGAATCTTTCCCGGCTGAGTCCGTGGCCAAGTTCCCCGGCCAGACGCTCGCTTGGACGGCGCGTGTGACCACGGAAGACGGCAAGATCAGCGACGGCGTGGCGAAGCTATTCTGCGCCCTCGCCCAGCAGCATCCGTCGCCAATCACCCGCCTCGGCCTCGCCAGCGCCTGCCAGAAGCTCTCGATCGACCAGCGCAAACCCATCCTCGCCGCGCTCCTCGCGCACGGCGAAGATGCCACGGATCAAAACCTCCCGCTCATGTATTGGTACGCCGCCGAGCCGGTCGTCGGCGCCGATGCCGCGTGGGCCGCCGAGATGCTCGCCGCCTGCAAGATTCCGCTGGTAAACGAATTCATCGCCCGCCGCCTCGCGGAGTAAAGGGAGCATGGGCCTCCGGCCCGTAACTGGGAGCATTGCAAAATGTGTAGACCGAGTTGCCCGAAGATTCTGTCCGCTCTGCGCCAGCGACACGAGCACGGCTCAGTCACTAGGTATTCTGGGATCACGTGCTTGGTGCTTGGGCAGTTCTCCCGTTACGGGCCGTAGGCCCATGCTCCCCTCGCAATCGCGCTTGCAGACTCCTCAGATGCCGCGCCAAGTCTGGAACGACGTCACGGTATGCGGGGCGGTCAATTCACCTCGCTCGTGTGTCGAAGCTGCGTAAATTGCAGCCATCGATGAAATTCCTCCGCCGGTTCGCCCGCATCGTTTTGTTAGCCTACCTTGGCCTCATGCTGTTCCTCGGCGCCTGCCAGAACAAACTCATTTACTTCGCGTCGCGCGAGAGTGAGAGCGAGTTGCTGAAGGTTGCCAAAGCAGAGGATCTCGAGCCGTGGAAAGACGGGCGCGGCGCGGTCATCGGATGGCGGACGAAGAACAATTCGGCGCCGCGGCGCATCGTCGTTTTCCACGGCAACGCGGGGTACGCGCTCCATCGCACCTATTACACGGACGCGCTCAGCCGCCTCGGGTGGCAGGTCTATTTATTTGAGTATCCTGGCTATGGCGCTCGCGAAGGATCACCGGGACGCGCGGCGTTCATTCCCGCAGGTAAGGCTGCCTTGGAGCAACTGCTCGCCGAAGACCAGCGTCCGCTATTCCTCCTGGGCGAAAGCATCGGCACCGGCACCGCTTCGGCCCTGGCGGAAGAATTGGCGGATCGCATTCGCGGCGTTGCGCTGATCATTCCCTTTGCGCGACTGGTCGAAGTCGCAAAGTGGCATTTTCCGTATCTTCCGGTCGGCCTCCTGTTGCGCGAGAAGTTCGACAACATCGACGCGCTTGGAAAATACCACGGCCCGGTCGTTTTCGTCGTCGCGGAGAAGGATGAAGTCGTCAGCCCGCAGCAAGGTCACAAGCTTCACGATTCCTACGCAGGCGGCCCCAAGCTGCTGATCACTTGGCCCGACGCCACCCACAACAACTTTCCCCGTAACTTCAGCGCGGAATGGTGGAAGCAACTCACTGAATTCCTCGTGGCCGAAAGGTTACTCGCAAAGCCGCCGTTGTGATGGCCCCGCGCGCGAAGGGTCGGCTTCCTTGCCTGCCTTTAGGTGGCGCCAGGTGCAGAGGACTTCCAATTCAGTTGAGCGCGCGCGCGCGAATCCCGCCAAGAGTAAGCGCGGCAGAGTCTCGACTCAGCCGCGCCTGCGAGTGTTCTCATTAAACCCTTCTACCGATCAGGGCGTCTCGTCGGATCCGGCCGTCGTTCGTCGTCCGGCCCCTGGCTCGTCCGGTCCCGACGTTTATAGTCATCCGGTCCCTGGTTCGTGCGGTCGCGGAACTTCGAATCGTCAGTGCCCTGCCGTGTGCGGTCGTGAACACGCATATTATCGGCGATGCGCGTCGCATCGTATCGTCCATTCGGAACCGACTCCGGGCGTGTTCGATCGATGGGTCTTTCGCCGTCCGCAAGTGGACCAGTCCGATCCGGCCGCACCCGACTCGCGAACCACGGCTGTGGCGGCGGTACGGTAGCGGAAGATGTCGGAGACTGCGCGGTCACCTGCGTCGACGGAGTCACAAGAATTGGGCCGGGCGGCAGCGGGTCGGTGGGGCGAAGAGGCCGCACAGGCAACGAGACGCCTTGTGAGGTCGTTCCAACACTCGGCGCGACATCGCGTTCTTCCACCTTGGTCGCGACCGAGGTGGATGACGTTGCCGCGCCAGTCGCCACGACGGGCTTCGGCTCCACCGATTCCTGAGGAACTGGCAAGGGAGCAGTGGTTCCATCAGCCATGTACATCATGCCCACCGGCATGCGGAGCTGGCGTCCGTCGAAACCAATGATCTTTCGGGGCGTAACCCGGAGCGTCACTTCCTGGTCCACGGGGACGGCTCTTTCTCCCACGAGAGCGTAAACCACGCCGTCATGCATGAAGTATCCGGAAGCCTCCATGGCTTCGGGTTCCGCGAGAGGAACGTTTAATTGCGGCAAACCGAGGTCATCGTTGCCTTGGGCCAGCGCCAGGCCGGCACACGCAAGATAGGCTGCACAGATGAGTTTCATACTACCCTGAGAATCGTATCCGGCGCATTGCGCGGCTGTTGCCCAAGGGTGCTAGGGCTGGCGGGCCATTTTCACCTGCGGGACTTTTTCAGCCGCAATCCACCCGCGTTGCGCCATATAGTTGCCAATCGTGCCCGCGATCATTCGGGCAGTCCGCGCGGAATCATCCGTGATTCCGTCCTTTGCTTTCAGCAACGCTGTCGGCACGCCGGAGAAAGGGATCGGGTTCGTAAGACCTCCCGGCGTGGCATTGCTCCCTCCCGTAGTGTGGAAATGCAGGATCGACCCTTTACCCGAGCCGCGCACGTCTGTTTCGGTCTCGACCTTCGTGCCGCCGCTTCCCAGCCCGATTGCCATGCGCAGCAATCGGTTGCCCTCCGCGAGCCGTGTGATTCTGCCCGAAACTACCCACGTATTTGGCGGAGGTGTTCCTGCGGACGTGATCGCGACTGCGGGGACGCCCATGCGATCTAATTCTGCAACGAGAAAGCCTTGTAGCAGTCGTTGAGCTTCGTTCGCGAGCTGACCGGGCGCTTTGCGAGCCGGGTTTTCTTTCACATTTGCTCGATCGACAAGGAACGGTGCCACTTGGATTTGCTCGGGTCGATTCACGTCTTTTCCGCGGGAGTTCGAGACATCCCTGACCGAAACCGACGCGCACCCTCCCAGAAAAAATGGGAGGAGGACCACGGTTTGCAGGGACAGGAAAGTGACGCGCATAATAGCGGATCGCGCCTAAGTGCGCAGATGGCTGTGATTTGCCGCCCTAATCCGTGAACTCCCGTCGGCCGTTCTGACGCAGGTACTTCACGATGGCATCCAGGAAGTCCGCGCCAAATCGCTCCAGCTTTTGTTCCCCAACGCCGCTGATGTTCCGTAGCTGCCGCTCGTCGGTCGGATATTCCCGCGCCATTTGACGCAAGGTCACGTCGCCGAAAACAATGTAGGCTGGCACTCCCAGGCCGTCGGCGATCTCCCGGCGAAGTTCGCGGAGTTGATCGAATAGTGCTTCGTCGCACGTGATTTCGCCAGCCCGGTTGTTGCGCGTCCGCGTCGTCCCTTCCGATTTTTTGCTGCGCTCGGGCAGTCGCGTGATCAGCACTTTTTCTCGCGCTTTGAGGACGCGCACACCCTCCGGCGTCAAATCCACGGTCGGAAACTCGCTGCCCGCGAGCCGGAGCAACCCCAGCCGCAGCAGTTCACGGCCGATGAACTGCCAGTCCACTTTCTGGTGCTCCTTGCCGATCCCGAATGTCGTCAACTCGGTGTGGCGCCATTTTTGAATGCGCTCGTTATCCGCGCCGGTGAGGACGTCCGCATGATGCGACAAGCCAAACGTGGCGTCCTTGCGGAAGCTGGCGTCCCGCGCGCGCCACACGGAGGAAAGGAGCTTCTGCGCGGCGACAGTGCCGTCCCAAGTTTCACGCGGCTCCAGGCAGTTGTCGCATGAGTTGCATGTTTGCCCCGGCATCGTTTCGCCGAAATAGCTGAGCAACTCCCGACGCCGGCAGCCGCAGCTTTCCGCGTAGTGAATCATCTGCTGCAACTGCGCGCGGGCGAGGTTTCGCTGTGCGGGATCGGAGATTTCGTCCAGGAAGCCGGTTTGCTTCACGATGTCCCCGGCAGAAAAAAGCAGCACGCATTCGCTCGGCAATCCGTCCCGTCCAGCGCGGCCGGTCTCCTGGTAATAGCCTTCGATATTCTTCGGCAGATCGTGATGCAGCACGTAGCGCACGTTCGGCTTATTGATCCCCATGCCGAATGCGATCGTGGCGCAGATGATCTTCACCTCGTCGCGCAGGAAGAGTTCCTGGTTTTGCGCGCGTTCTTTGTCCGCGAGTCCCGCGTGGTATGGCCGCGCCTTGAAGCCGGCTTCAACGAGCCGCTCCGCGACGGATTCGCAGGCTTTGCGGCTCTGGCAATAGATGATCCCGCTCTCGGCCTTGCGGCCTTTCAGAAACGCAATGACCTGCTTGCTCGGACCGTCTTTCGGCACGACGCGGTAGGTGAGGTTTGCTCGGTTGAAACTGCCAACGAAGATCTGCGGATCGCCGAGCTTCAGCTGATTGACGATATCTACACGGACTCGCTCGGTTGCCGTAGCCGTCAGCGCCATGAACGGCACGCCCGGCAGCTCTTCACGCAGGCGGGAGAGCTGGCGGTATTCGGGACGGAAGTCGTGTCCCCATTCCGAGATGCAGTGCGCTTCGTCGATTGCGACCAGCGCCACCCGCCATTGGCGGAGCTTTTCGAGGAACGATGGAATCATCAGGCGCTCCGGCGCTACGTAGAGCAGCCGATATTCGCCATTGAAAAGCCCGCGAAGCCGTTCCCGCGATTCCTTCTCGCCGAGCGTGGAGTTGAGGAAAGTCGCTGAAACGCCGGTGGCAGTGAGCGCGTCGACCTGATCCTTCATCAACGCGATGAGGGGCGAGACTACCACCGTGAGGCCCGGGCGGAGCAGGGCAGGAAGTTGAAAGCACAGTGACTTGCCCCCGCCAGTCGGCAGCAACGCGAACACGTCGGCGCCCGAAAGGGCAGCCGAGACGATCTCTTCCTGCAATGGCCGGAAGGTGTCATAGCCGAAGACGCGTTTCAGCGTGCCGCGAAGGTCAGTCACAGGGTTTTTCTGCCGATCCGCGCGATCCGCGACGAATCATTTTTGCATGGGGACAAGATGGGTTTCGGGGACACAGATCGACGCGGATGAGGTATTCGCAACGAAGCCGGCAATACGCGCTCCAGCCGCGTTGGATAATCACATGGGGCAGAGGAACTCCAGCAGGTCAGCCATCTGTTCCACCGTGAGCCCGGCTTCGATTCCTTCTGGCATCAACGATTTGTCGGAGCGCTCGACTTTCGCAATGTCCGCGCGACGAGCGGGGTAATCTGCACCGCCCGCCATGCGCAAAAGCACGCCCGCCGCCGTTTCATTGCTGAGGATTCCGGTCATCGAAGTCCCGTCTTTCATCATCACGGTTGCCAGGGGATAGCCCGCAGTAATCTCGCGAGATGGCTCGAGGATGTTTCCGAGAACCTTTTCGCGTCCAGCTTGTCGAGCCGCGTCGAGATCGGGTCCAACCGTTGAGCCTTTCCCCGCAGCCCGATGACACATGGCGCAACGCGCTTCGAAGACGGTTGATCCTCGAGCGGTGTCGCCTTTCTGCGTGAGCGCAGGACGATAAAGCTCCCAAGCCTGCTTGCGATTGGACGGCGCGGCTTTCGGGACTGCCACCGGCGTTTTCGAAGGCTTTGTAATGGCGAGCAGCGCGGAAAGGTCAGGCGGCTCGGGGGAGCGCGTCTTTACGGCTTTGGCAATGGACTCGGCGGCAGCGGGATCGTGCCGCTGATGCAACAAGCGCGCTGCTGTGTCGCGATGCCATCCATTCGGATGATCCAGCACCGCGATGAGTTCCGGCGTGCTGGCACTGCTCAGCTTGGTGATCGGGCGTTTCGCAGAGCCGTCCGCGACCAGGCGATAGATTCGCCCGCGATCGTTCCCTGAATTGAGATCGAGATGCTTCTTGATGGATTCAGGAAGCGACCAAGGGTGCTCCACGACTTCGCGGTACAAGTCGCAGAACCAAAGTTGACCGTCAGGCGCGTTCGCGAATGTGACCGGGCGAAACCAGTTATCACTGCTTGCGAGAAATTCGCGCTTTTCTTCGCCGGGTGCGCGCGTTGCCACGAGCTTCCCTTGCTCTTCCTTGATCACTTTGCGGTGGATCAAGTTGCTGCCGCAATCGGCGATGAAGGCATTGCCCTTATACTCAGCGGGCCAGGCGTCGCCCCGATAGATTGTCACTCCACACGCGCTGGTGAAGTAGCCGCTCGGTCGTCCGCCGCCTTCCACAACACCCTTTACCTTTCCACTCGCGCGCCATTCCGTGCGCAACACGCGCCACGGTTCATCCGGACTGCGACGAAATACTTCGGCTTGCGGACCATCTGCAGGGATATCGACGGCGGGAGGGGGCAGGGGGATGTCGGAATGATAGCGCGCGTCGTAACGCACGTGCATGAGGTGGCGGCTGTTCGTGCAGACAAATTTCCGGCCGCGATCGTCGAAAGTCATGCCCCACTGTCCGCCGCCGCTTTCAGCGCGGAAGTCCATCAACCGCGGATCGAAGGAAAAATCCTGGCCGCGCAATTCGAGCGGTGGCGCGCCTTCCCGCTCCAGCCGCGTCGCGTTTCCGCCGAGCGCGCCGTGGATCCGTTGATCCGGTCCCCATTGAAGATGGTTGGGCAGCGCCTGCACATTGAGCTTAGGCGCGAGATTCCCGAATCCGGTCGCGACGACTCGCCGGACGTCGGCAATTCCATCGCCATCGGTGTCCTTGAAATAAAGGAGGTCCGGCGATGCGATGACAAAAACCCCGCCATCCCAGCAGGTAACCGCTGTCGGCCATGGAAGCCCGCTCGCAAAGGCTGCGGAGCGATCGTAAACTCCATCGCCGTCGCGATCGGTGAGCAACGTCACGCGGCCGAGTTTTTCGTCACGACGCTCGGAGTAATCGATCATCTCCGCCACGTAGAGACGCGAGTCTTCGTCAAACGCCATCGCGACCGGATCGGCGACGAGCGGTTCGCTCGCCATGAGTTCGAGGTGAAATCCAGGCCGGACATCACACGTTGCGACCGCGGCGCCGGGGAGCGTGGGTTGCGTGCGTGGAAGTTGATCAGGAGTAACGGTCGGCTCGGCAGCCAGTGCCGGGAGAGCGGTCAGCAAGACGAGGGATGCTCGCATGCGCGCTTGCTAGCCGGTCGCGCAGACAACCCAAGCAGAAAGAACGTCAGCGCGATGGTGGAGAGGTGCCTCTACCGCTTCTTCTTCGGCGCTGCCTCGGTCTTTTTCGGCTCGGCTGGTTTCGTGTCGGTCTTCGGTTGTTCGGGCTTCTTTTCCTCCGCCTTTTCCGGCTTCGGCTTCGCGTCAGCACTGCTGTACATCTGCGAGAGCACGGCGAGCAGCGGCGCGCTGGCAGCATTGCTGTTGGCTGCCACCTGGTCGCGCAGGAACTTCCCGGCGTCTGCATTTCCCTTCGTGGCGACGATGGCGCTCACTTCGTGCATGGCAACGCGAGCTCGGTCGTCGGGGTTGTCGTAAGCGAGCCGCGCCTGGCGAAACGCTTCCAGCGCTGCCTTGTGATCGTTGCCGGATAGTTCCAGCAATCCGAGCGATTCGCTGACGATGCCGCTTTTCAGCCGCTTCGCTGATTCCTTCAGCGCCGCTTCACCGCTCGCGCGATCCTTCGTCAGCCACGTCTGCACTCCGGCGCGATAGGCGTCCCATTCGTTGTTCGGATCGTCCTTTAGGTTGAGGTACGGCCGATAGATGGGATCGCCGACCATCGTCGTCATCCACGAGAGCGCTCGTTGCGACATGTAGGCGGCTTCCGCAAAGGTGAATCCCTCGCGCAAACGCTGCGCGAAAATGTCGGGCTGCGGGGTCAATCCGAGGAAGGGTTCCGCGACGTTTCCGAGCGTGGCCGCGGCGCCGGCCGCAAGCAGGGGCCCGCACCAGTTTGCCTTGGTGTCGCGAAGCGTGACGGAGCTGAAGGAATGCAAATGCATCGCTACTGCGCCGGGCTCAAAGCGAAAGCCCTCCCGGACGAATGGCCCCGTCGCGTGCTCGGCATACCATCCGAGATAGATCGCCGCGTGGCGCATGGGATAAAGGTCGGGAAAGAGCGCGGGACCATTATCGAGGATCACCGGTTGTCCATGCTCGCGAGCGTCCCGCGCGGCGCGGTGAAACCAGCGGTCGCCCATTTGCAGCGGCCCGGGTTTAAGACCCTGCGCGTCGATGTAAGTAAACCCGCGCAATCCCTTCGCCTCCGTGGCAACACTGTCTTCGATCATTCGGCGCACCACGGCGGGACCGGGACCGTCCAGCCGCGTCACGAGCAATTGGCTCGGCATGCCCGCGTCTTCGATGACTTGTTCGTTCCGAAAGTAAGGGTTCTCGAGCGCGCCGGAGATTTGCTTTGTCCACAAGCCGAGCAACGCGAGTTCGGAATCCACGGCGCTGGCGTTGAACTTGAACACCTCCGGTGGCTGGCCCTGAGGATTGTTTCCCTCATACGCCGCTGTTTCGCCGACGCGCAGCGGCACGCCATACATCAAGACCATGAAGCGGATCTTCGTTTCCGTGACGCGTCCAGATTGCGTGGGCTCCTTTGATACCTTCCACAGCCCCCGATCCCGCAGTTCGCGTCGAAGGGGCTCCGCAATCGTATCGTCGAATTCTCTTCGAGGGATCTCCTCTGAGCGGGAGCATTTCAGGGAGATCAAGTTCTTCGGGGGAATGCCGCGCTTTTCCACGTACAAGCCCGCGAGCGATGTGGAATCGATGTCGTTCTCGTTGAAAACAACCACGGTCTGGTTTGCCAGGTCCTGCGCGGTGCGCGCCCGCGGCGTGGCCGGCGGGAGCGGCTGTTCTTCCTGTTGGGCAAATGCGCTGGCAGCGAGCGCGCAAGTCAGCGCTAAAAACCGTCGGATCATAATTCGAGCTTCAGTCCGTCAAAGGCGACGCGCACTCCGTTCGGCAGCGTGGGCTCCACCTCCGCATGCGCGAGATCGTGGCAGAGATGTGTGAACCAGGTGCGCGCGGGTTGGATCGCTTCGGCAGCCGCGAGTGCTTCGTCGATGTTCATGTGGGTCGGGTGTTCCTTACGGCGGAGCGCGTCGATGATCAATGTGTCTACGCCGCGAATCTCTTCGATCACCGCGGGCCCCACTTCTTTGCAGTCGCTCAGATAGGCCGCGATCTTCCGCCCATTGCGGATGAACAGGTAGCCAAAGGTGATCGTTCGTCCATGCGGCACCGGCAATGGCACGAGCGTCGTGGCGCCGACATGAAACGGTCCGCTCACCACCTGCGGCAGCGGGCGAATGTAGCCGGGGAAATGGTTCCTTCCGTCGAATGCGAACGAAAACGCGCGCTTCAGCATCTCGAGGGTTTCCGCCGAACCGTAAATGGGCAGCACCTTTCCCCCGTGGCAATAGGCGCGCAGGTCATCGAAGCCCATCATGTGGTCGGTGTGCGCGTGCGTCAGTACCACGGCGTCGATCCGGCGAATGCGCTCGCGCAACGCCTGGTGACGGAAATCCGGCCCGGTATCCACCACGAAGGAACACTCCGGCGTTTCGATGTAAACCGACGAGCGCGTGCGCTTGTCGCGCGGGTCTGGGGAGGTGCAGACGGGACAATCGCAGGTCAGCATCGGCACGCCCTGCGACGTGCCGGTGCCGAGAAACGTCAGTGTGAGTTCGGACATGAAGGCGCGCACGTAACCACGGGTGCGGCGCTTTGCGCAAATGGGTTCGTTCTTTCCCATTGAGCCCGCCACTGGGGGTGCAACAATGGCCCGCCATGAACACGTCCTCTCCTTCCAGTGTTTGCCCGGACTGCGCCTCGCCCCGGATCATCGTGATCGACGAACCGCTCATCGATCGCCGCGGCTTCCTGCGCCAAACCACCGCTGCTGCCGCTGCCATGGCGCTCGCGCCGTGGGCCCGCGCGGCGGAGAAAGCCAAGAGCGAGACGCTCGTGCAGCAGCTCTACAGTTCGCTCAGCGAAGAACAGAAGAAATCCATCTGTTTCCCGTTCGACCATGCGCGTCGCTCGATGGTGGATAACAACTGGCACATCGTGGACCAAAAGCTCGGGACATTCTTCACGAAGGATCAGCAGGCGTTGGTGCGCGATATCTTTATGGGGCTGCATTCACCCGAGTACGCGAAGACCGTGATGAAGCAGGTGATCCATGACAGCGGCAAAGCGGGCTTTGAGGACTCGAGTGTCGCGCTCTTCGGCGAACCCGGCAGCGGAAAGTTTGAGTTCGTGCTGACCGGACGCCACTGCACACGCCGCTGCGATGGTGACAGCGTGGAAGGCGCAGCCTTCGGCGGGCCGATCTTCTACGGGCACGCCGCGGAGAGCTTCAATGAAAAGGCCGATCACCCCGGCAACGCGTATTGGTATCAGGCCAAGCGCGCGAACGAGGCGTTCCAGATGCTCGACGGCAAACAACGCGAGATCGCCCTGTGCGAGCGGGGCAGGGAGGAGGATGCCGACGATACCGTGAAACTCAAGGGGACCACGAAGGGACTCGAAGGTCTGCGTGTCGGCGACATGAGCAAGGATCAGCAAGGCGCGGTGCGCACCGTGCTTCGCGATCTGCTCGCGCCGTTCCGCAAAGACGACGTCGATGAAGCGATGAAACTCATTGAGGCGTCCAGCTTCGACGATTTGCACATGGCGTTCTTCAAAACGGGCGACATCGGCAAAGATGGCGTGTGGGATGTGTGGCAGCTCGAGGGACCGAACATGGTTTGGTACTTCCGCGGCTCTCCGCACGTGCACGTTTGGGCGAATATTCGCGCGAAGGCGTGATCTGTCGCGCGAAAGGAACTGCTGCCCACCGCGCTTTGCTGCCACTTCAGTGGCAGGGCGGCGAGCTTGCAATTACCCAGAACGTGCAGAGGTTCTGTGCTCCTTAATGGAGTGCAAGGATGCACCGTTGTTGTTCAGCGGTCATTGGGGCATGAGGCGAACGGTCGCGGAGGCGCCTGTCCCGCGATGGCGTCTATTTACCCGGGTTCTGCGGGCGTTTCGGCAACTTGCCTGGCGGAGGTTTGGGCAATTTGCGCGGGACGGAGGAGGGAGGGGCGGCTTTTGGCGCGACAGGTTTCGGAGCGGCGCGAACCGTCTTGGTCGCGCTTGGGAGGGTTCCGGGCTTGTCCGAGTAGAACTCGACGAATCCGCAAGCCCCACACACGTAGGCCCAGAGCCCGGTGGTTACCCGGCCCTTAAAGACAATCGCGGTGGGATCTTCGAAACTCCAAATCATGAGCTGACCTTCGCGATCGCCGACGCGGGCGCCGCGGACGATGTTTTGGGAACTGCATTTCGGGCACACCCCGCTGCGTTTCATGGCCTTTGTCGTAAGGGATTTCTGAGACAGCGACCAGACACAAACGCCCCCCGCGAGCCTGAGTGAAAAGCGGCCGCGCAGCTACCCGTCGCGCCAAAGTGGCGCAAGTGCCGGCGGTGCTTGGCGGATTTCGCGAGGTGGCACACATGGCACAGTTGCACACCTGACGCTCGTCGGTGCACAGACGACGCTCGCGGGTGCACAGATGACGCTCGCAGGCGC
>CBHXZU010000032.1:0-16911 GCA_966125105.1 uncultured Prosthecobacter sp. | reverse complement strand
GCGCGGGAGATCCCTGACGGCGGAGCGGCGGCGTCGGCGCGTTTTAGGACCGATGAAGCATGACGTCCGCCGTCCCTATCGAACTCTTGGCACGCTCGAAATCTCTTCCGGACTCGCCGTGATAGCGGGCGGGATCCAATTCGAGCCCGAGGGCACTGGCTTTTTGATTCCCATCAGCGCCGAGCCATTGCCAACACATTTCCCGGAGGACAGCGGCTATGTCCGCACGAAGCACGGCGAGTGGAGTTTCGTGACGGATCTGCATTTGTTGGAAGCCTCGTCAGGACTACCGAGCCGCGTCGGGTTCCGCTATTGCGCCGAGGTGGGAATCGCACTGGGCCTGGGGGAGGGGACACACAGCTGCGTGGCATAATCCGCCCGCGTCCCGGTGCTCAGTCGGGCAATTCCCCGACTGATTGGCGAGCAGCCTGAGCTTTTGCGAGCCGTTCGCGGATTGTCCTAATGCCGTCGCCGATTCGACGCGTGCTGGCCGCGGGATTTTTCCAAGTCGTCCCGAAGACGCGCAAGGTGTCTTGCTAGTTCCTCGAAATCCGGCGCTTGCTTCGGGTTCTCTTCGATAGAGAACGGCCCGACGCAGCGGTCGGCTGAGATCCTGTGCTCGTCCAGCGTCAATGAAGAGCTCACCACGGTAAACCAGGAGCTGAAGATCAAGATAGACGAACTCGGCAATACGAACAGCGACTTGCACAATTTGACGGCGATAGCGGTGGAAGCCCAAGGAGGAACTGCTCCAGCTTAACGCCACGGATGTTTCGCCGGATCGGAGCCGCGATTACGAATCGAAGAAATCTCAGGCGCTGCATCGCGCTGGTGATGATTCGATGCCGGTCGCGTGCTTCACTGGTTTTGATTTGAGTTCGTGCCGCCCCCCGATCCGCCGGTTCCGGGAGGCGTGACACTCGTGCCGGTGGGCTTAACCTGACCGCCGTAGGTGCCCATGCCCTTGTCGTTCGGGCCGGGTGCGCTCCCAGTGTTATGCCCCGGCGTGCCGGAGTCTCCTGGACTAACGGCGCCTGGCGCGGCACTGCCGGAAGACTCAGATCCTCCTGAGTTGGATTTTCGGTCGCATCCGACGAGAAGCGCGATGGAAAGGAGGACGGCGATGTTTTTCATACCCGTGGACATCGCGCGGACGGTCGGAAGTGAACTCAGGAGCCTCACTGCGACACGGGTAAGATTCTTGCAGGAAACGGGTGCGGAGCCCCGCGCATCGGTAAAGTTCGTTGGCTGCCGCGCGGGGACCCTTGCATCGCGTTCCCGGAACCTTGCATCGCGTCCGCACCCACCTTGCATCGCGTCTCGGGCAATCTGAACATCGTGCCGGGAGGCATGAACAGCGTTCCGCGACACCTTGCAGCCTTTTCCCGGGCTTGGAATCGTGTTCCGCGAGGGTGGCATCGCTTTCCGCGAGCCTTGCATCGTTCTCTCGGAGCCTGGCACCGCGTTCCGTGACCTCGAAACGCGTGGTAATCCACCTTGCATCGCGTTCCAGGAGGCCTTGCATCGCGTTCGCGGCGCCAAAACATCGTCTCGCGACGCTGGCACCGCGTGCCGCGTCGCCAGGACATCGTTTCGCGCCGCCGTAACATGGTGCTGCGGCGCTGCGACTTGCGATCACGTCGACAAGACCCGCTCCCGGTTCGCGCGGACTCGATGCCGCGGCGATCGGACGAACGGACAAGGCGCAAGAACATGGCGTCGGGGCGACGAGAAGGGCGGGCGGCGCCGTCGCCCGGGGTTCACCAAGTATTTTACAGATTCTCTTGTTTGGGGGAACGGACGGGAGTTTCGGAACTGCGTTGAGTGCCGGCTTGCCTGCCGGTAGCGCCATTGTTGGCGTTTTTAAGTTCCGACTCTGCGCGAAGCCAATGGTCGAGTGCGTGCCCTTCAGGTTTTCCCTCTTCTTCCCAATGTTTTTGGGCCAGGGCAGCGATGGTGTTGTGATCCAGAGGAAGGTTTGGAGTTTTCATGTGGTGTATTACTTCGAGCAATTTGAAGGCGCGTCCTGACTGCGCGCTTATGCGTAGGTGCCGCGATTACGACCCGTTGCATCGAAGAACTGCATCGGCTTTGTCTTCGATCGTGGCGTCAGTGTTTTGTCTGACCGCAAAGTAGTTTGGTAATCGGCGACCAGCGAGTTAGGGCGCGCTTCTGAAAGCGTCGGGGAATGCCGTATCTCTATCTGCCGACCGCGATGCCCCATGGACCGTCTCCCACGGGGATGCGCGCGACTTCCTTTCGCGTCGGCAGATCAATCACGGAGATATCATTGGAAATCCCGTTTGCGCTAAACAGCCGCTTTCCGTCTGGACTCAGTGCCAGGCCCCAGGCGCGCTTGCCCACGGGAATCGTCGCAACTTCGCGATTCATCGCAGTATCGATCACGGAAACGGTATTACCCCGGCCATTGCTGACGTAGAGTTCCTTTCCGTTTGGCGACATCAGTGTGTCCATGGGCAGAGCGGGCTTTTGCAGAAGAATCTTCCCGGTCACCTTGTTGGTGCTCGTATCGATGATCGCAATCGTCCCGTCGGTTTCCGACGGAACGTAAGCGCGCGAGCCATCCGGCAGAAATGCCGCGGAACGTGGACGCGGGCCGACGTTGAACTTCGCGATTGACTGGCCTTTCTCCGGATCGATCACAAACACATCTCCTGCCGTTTCGCAGGTTACGTAGAACTGACCATTCGCCGGATTCACCGCCACACCTTCCGGCTCTTCGCCGACCAGCGCCTCCGCGAGCACTTTGCCATCCGCGACTGAGACGATGGAGGCGGTGCCTTTGTCCTCGTTGGCAATCACAGCTAGCGCACCGTCCAGGCTTAATCCGAATTGTTCCGGATCAGAGCCGACGTTCAGCTTCGTTCGAAGTGACCGGACTTTGCGGTCAATTACGCCGAGTCCATCCGCAGCGCGGTCCGGGGCCGCTGATAACTCCCGCTCTTTGTCGACACCGGGCCCCATGCGCGGAGAGCCGCTAAGTGCCACGAGCAAAGATTGGCCATCCGCGGTGCAACGTATACCGCGTGGCCGTTTGCCGACGGGAAACGTGCTGACCACCTTCTGCGTCGCGCCATCGATCACGCTGACCGTGCCGTCGCGCTCATTCGTCACGTACAGCTCGAATGTCTCAGACGATTCTGCGGCAGGCAGGGAAGTCTGCGCGACCGCGAGCGCTGTCAGTGCAAAAAAGGTGCGTCTCATGCGAAGTGATCGAGCGCACTCGCGTAAACGCGCGTAGGACTGAGGCCTGCTTCAGCTCTTATCCTGATGCGGATTGCGCCGAGGCGCACACGCACCCTCCGGCATCGTCACGATTCGTGAGGAAATGAAAGTCCGACCCTTCCGCCGGATTGTGCGTCAGTGCTTCCGCGGCGTGTGGGTGCTTCGAGCCATTGCCATGGTGATCTTCGCGTTTGCCGATCCACCTGCGGCGCTAGCGCAAAAAGCGACTGCGGCGATTCCTCCGGAAGATGGGGAGTGGACAATGCCGGCCAAGGATTTCGCCAGCACCCGATTCTGCGGACTTGAGGAGATCAATGCGGGCAACGTGAAGAACCTGCAGGTCGCCTGGACTTTTTCCACCGGCATCAACCGCGGCCATGAAGCCGCGCCGCTCGTCATCGGCTCGACCATGTACGTGGTAACGCCCTTTCCCAACATCCTCTACGCGCTCGATCTCGCGAACAGCGGGGCGGTGCTTTGGAAATACGAGCCGAAGCCCGAAAAAGCGGCGCAAGGTGTGGCCTGCTGTGACCTGGTGAACCGCGGCTGCTGCTATTCTGAGGGGAAGCTCTTCTTTAACACCCTCGATGGTCACGTGTGCGCATTGGATGCGAAGACCGGCAAGGAAGTGTGGAAGACCAAGGTGGGGGATATTAATAGAGGAGAAACGATCACCATGGCTCCGCTCGTGGTGAAAGGGAAAGTGCTTGCGGGCAACAGCGGCGGCGAGTTTGGCGTGCGGGGCTGGCTGATCGCCCTGAATGCCAATGACGGCAAAGTTGCCTGGAAGGCTTACAGCACGGGGCCTGACACGGATTGCCTGATCGGTCCGGACTTCCAACCGTACTACGACATGGACAAGGGCAAGGACCTCGGTGTGTCCTCGTGGCCTCCGGAGCAATGGCAGCATGGCGGCGGCACGGTGTGGGGCTGGATCTCCTACGACCCGGAGCTGAACCTTATTTATTACGGCACGGGTAATCCCGGCATTTGGAATCATGAGGCGCGGCCGGGCGACAATAAGTGGACGTGCGGGATCTTCGCGCGAAACCCGGACACGGGGCAGGCGCGCTGGTTCTACCAATGTTCGCCTCACGATTGGTTCGATTGGGACGCAGTGAACGAAACGATTCTCGCCGAAGTCCCCATGAATGGTGTGGCGAAGAAGGTCCTTCTCCGCCCGGAGCGCAATGGCTACATTTACACGATCGATCGCGCGACTGGGCAGGTCTACTCCGCCATTCCGTTCGACCGCGTCAACGCCACGAAAGGCGTCGACCTGAAGAGCGGGCGGCTCATTTACGCCGACGAGAAAAAGCCGGAGACCGGCAAAGTCATCCGCGACGTCGCGCCGATCGCGCCCGGGGCCAAGGACTGGCAGCCTTCCGCTTTCTCGCCACGGACGGGCTACCTCTACATCCCGCATCAGCACATGGCGATGGACTTCGAGGGCACGGAGGCGAACTACATCGAGGGCACGCCTTACGTTGGTGCCGAGGTGAAAATGTATCCCGGCCCGGGTGGCCATGCGGGGATCTTTCAAGCGTGGGACCCGGTGGCGCAAAAGGCGGCGTGGTCGCTGCAAGAGAAGTTCCCGGTGTGGAGCGGCGCGCTGGCCACGGCAGGCGATGTGGTTTTCTACGGCACGCTGGAAGGATGGTTCAAAGCGGTAGATGCGAAGACGGGCGCGGAGCTTTGGAAGTTCAAGACCGGCTCTGGCATCATCGGCCAGCCCGTGAGCTACAAGGGACCCGACGGGAAACAATACGTTGCCGTGCTCTCCGGTGTCGGCGGTTGGGCGGGCGCGATTGTTTCCGGAGGCCTCGACCCTCGCGATCCCACGGCGGCCAAAGGCTTCGCGCACGCAGTTCAGGACCTGCCGCAATTCACCACCAAAGGAGGCATGCTCTATGTCTTTCGCCTTCCATAGCCGGCGGTGGGTCAGCCTGACTTGTGTCTTCGCTGCACAGCTCGCCTTCGCGCAGACCGTCGCGCTCGATTGTTGCGGCGACGCGCCCAAACCAGAAGGCGGGCGTCCAAAGATCAATTCCGCGGGCAAACGCATCCTGCGGATTGCGGCAGATCCCAATAACCTGCCGTTTTCAAATGATCGGCTCGAAGGCTTTGAGAACAAAATCGCTGAGATGGTCGCTAAAGATCTCGATGCGGAGATCGAATGGTATTGGAGGGCGCAAAGGCGCGGGTTCTTTCGCGAGACACTCAAGGAAGGCCGATGCGACCTGGTGATGGGCGTTCCGGCTGGTTTCGAGATGGCGCTGCCAACGAAGCCTTATTACCGCTCCGGGTACGTTTTCATTACGCGCAAAGACCGGGAGCTGAAGCTCGGGTCTTTGGACGATCCGGCGCTGCGTAATTTGAAGATCGGAGTGCAACTTATTGGAGACGACGGCGCAAATCCTCCTGCGGCGCATGCACTCGCCCGTCGCGGGCTCTTTGTGAACCTTCGTGGATACAGTGTTTACGGCGATTACGCCGAACCAAACCCGCCATCACGGATTATCGATGCTGTCGCGCGTCGGGAGGTGGACACTGCCATCGCGTGGGGACCGCTCGCTGGGTATTTTAGCAAGAAGGCGGACGTCCCGCTTGAACTCGCGCCGATCACCCCAGAAAAAGATCCGCCCGCGTTGAGGTTCGCTTTCAGCATCGCGATGGCCGTTCGCAAAGGCGACGCCGAGTTGAAGGATCGCCTGAATGAAATCCTTGATCGCCGCGCGGAAGATATCGCGCGGATTCTCGAGGACTTTGGAGTTCCGCGGGTGCCGTTTCCGGACGCGGCGAAGGAGGGCCATGCGGCGCGCTGAGCTCATCGCTGTCGCAAGCCGCGCGGCGTTCTGCTCCGCGACGATTCTCTGTGGCTGCGAGCGAGAGGAAAGGAACTTCGAGCAAACACCCTTTGATCCCCAAACAAAGGTAACTCCAATGAGCCCGCTACAGCCGGGCAGCCCGGGTCAACCTCCGCCGCAAAAGAGTCCCGCCGAGGCCAACTCCTACAGCATCTCGCAAGGACAGCGGCTGTATAAGGCGTACAATTGCAATGGCTGCCATGCGAACGGAGGAGGGGATATTGGTCCCGCATTGATGGACAGCGAGTGGATCTACGGTGATCAGCCGGCGCAGATCTTCGCAACGATCATGGAAGGCCGCCCCAACGGGATGCCGGCATTTTATGCCCATCTCACCAGCGACCAGGCGTGGCAAATCACCGCCTTCGTGCGCAGTCTTGCCGGCGCCGTGGATAAGAACGCCGCTCCCGGGCGCGAAGATGATCTCCACAAGCCGCAGCCGCCCAACTCCCGCGATCCGCAGAAGCCATGATCGCGCCGCTCGTCACGATCGCTCAAGTGTCGTCCTCTGCGTTGCAGCCCGCGGGCGAACAAGCTTCCCGCATCGCGGGGCTGTGGTGGTTTTACTTCCTCGTGCTGACTGGCGTTTTCACGCTGGTCGTGGCCGGGCTCATGATCCCGATCGTGAAGCGGCGGTCACAGGTAAAAACCGAACCCGCGATCGCCGAGCCAGCGCCTTCCCAGCAGCGGCGCCTAGCCGCGGGCGTGATCAGCGCGGTCGTCGCGACGGTCATGATCATCTTTCTGCTGCTGGCCACCGATTTCGTTTCGGCGAATGCGGTCTTCTCTCCGCCACCGGACGACGCTTTGTCGATTTCCATCACCGGGCACCAGTGGTGGTGGGACATCCGCTACATGGATGGATCACCTTCCGATTGGTTCTCCACGGCAAACGAGTTTCACATCCCGGTTGGTCGAGCGGTGAAATTCGAGCTGTCGTCCACGGACGTCATCCACAGCTTTTGGATTCCCAGTCTGCACGGGAAGAAGGACCTCATCCCTGGTCACCCAACCACCACGTGGTTTATCCCGCGCCAGGCAGGAACCTATCGCGGGCGTTGCGCCGAGTTTTGCGGGGCGCAGCACGCGCACATGGATCTGGTCGTGATGGTGGATACACCCGAGCAATTCGCGGCCTGGACAGCGGCGCAAAAGAAGTCGGCGCCCGCCCCTTCCAACGATCGGCAGAAGCGCGGGCAGGAGATCTTTCTAAAAACCACCTGCGTGATGTGCCACACCATCCAGGGCACATCCGCCGGGTCGCGGCTCGGCCCGGAGCTGACACATGCCGCAAGCCGCTCCCGTATCGGCGCCGGCGCGCTCCCAAATACGCGTGAAGCCCTGGCGGCGTGGATCCGCACTCCGCAGAAATTCAAACCGGGGGTGCTGATGCCGCCGCACGCGTATCCGCAAAACGATATGGATGCGCTGCTCGATTACCTGGGGACTCTTCAATGACGGGGGAAACCACACCCAAGGAACACCTGATCACGCGGGGGACGATCACGATCAATCAGTCTTCCGATCTCGAGCATCACCGGAAGCTCGACATCACCTGGCAGCGCGCGCCGGGCCTCATGGGCTGGATCTCCACCACGAATCATAAAGACATTGCGATTCGCTACATCATCACGGCCTTCGTTTTCTTCGTTCTTGCGGGAATCCTGGCGCTGCTGATGCGACTGCAATTGGCGCTGCCTCAGCTGCACATTTTCGGGCCGGACCTCTACAACCAGTTCTTCACCGTTCATGGCACGACGATGATGTTCCTCTTCGCCGTGCCCGTGATGGAGGCGCTGGCGCTCTATTTCGTTCCGCTCATGATCGGGACGCGGAATGTCGCGTTCCCTCGGCTGAACGCATTTGGTTACTACACCTACCTTTTCGGCGGAGTGCTGCTCTACGTCGGCCTGTTCCTGAACAGCGGTCCGGACGCTGGATGGTTCGCCTATGTGCCCCTCTCGGGTCCCGAGTTTTCGCCCGGCAAGCGCGTCGATTTTTGGGCGCAAATGATCACGCTCACGGAGATTGCCGCGCTGGTCAGCGCCGTGGAAGTGATCGCGACGGTATTTAAACAGCGCTGCATGGGCATGGCGCTCCATCGCATTCCACTTTTCGTCTGGGCCATGCTCGTAACGGCGTGGATGACGATCTTCGCCATGCCCGCGGTGATGCTCGCCAGTGGCATGCTCGCGACGGATCGCCTGACGAACGTCAACACACACTTCTTCAATCCTGCCGAGGGCGGCGACGCTCTGCTCTACCAGCATATCTTTTGGTTCTTCGGCCATCCGGAGGTTTATCTGATCTTCATCCCAGGCACCGGGCTGATTTCTACGATCCTGCCGACTTTTGCGCGGCGTCCCGTTTATGGATACGTGGCGCTGGTGCTGTCGCTGATTGCGATCGCGTTCATCGGGTTCGGGCTTTGGGTGCACCACATGTTTGCGACCACGATCCCGCTCACGGGGCGAAGTTTCTTCACCCCGGCGAGCATGATGATCGCGGTTCCCAGCGGCGTGCAGATCTTCTGCTGGATTGCGACGCTGTGGGGCGGGCGCCTCCGGTTTGCTTCCCCGATGCTCTACGTATGCGCGTTCCTCTCGCTATTCGTTCTCGGCGGGTTCAGCGGCGTCATGCTGGCTTCGGTGGCGATCGATACCCAGGTGCACGATACCTACTTCGTCGTCGCCCATTTCCACTACGTGCTGATCGGAGGCGCCGTTTTCCCGTTAATTGGCGCAGTCCACTATTGGTTCCCAAAATGGACCGGGCACATGCTCGATGAGCGTCTTGCCCGCAAGGCATTCTGGCTTCTCTTCATCGGTTTCAACCTGACGTTTTTCCCGATGCACCAGTTGGGACTTCGCGGGATGACCCGGCGTATCTACACCTATCTTCCCGAGACTGGCTGGGGTTCGCTCAATTTCCTGGCGACCTCCGGGGCGGGGTTGATGGGCGTGGCGCTGCTGCTGACTTTTTTTAACATCCTTCGAAGTCGCAGGAAAGGACTCGCGGCGGGAGACAACCCGTGGGATGCGGCGACCCTCGAATGGGCGACGAACTCTCCCGCGCCCTCGTATAATTTTCTCTATTTGCCCACGGTCGGTGGACCGAACCCTTTGTGGGAACATGCGCAGATCTCTCCCGTCATCGTCGGTCTCGATTCCGAGAAGCGTCACGTGCTGACGACCACTCTGCTCGAAGCCTATCCAGACCACATCTACGAGCTATCCACCGATTCCATCTGGCCCTTCGTTCTCGCGATCGTGACCGGTGGCAGCATCACGTGGCTCATCTTCAATCCGTGGGCTTTTCCCGTGGGAATGGCCGCTGCAGCCGTTGTGCTCATCTTGTGGTTCTGGCGTGAGAACGAGCCCGAGAATATCACTTCGGACGCTCGAAAAAAGCCGGGTCCGCTGGAGTTCCCGCAAGCCATTCCCGGATCTTCCATCCGATGAGCACTCGCCACGTCATCGATGTCTCCCGTTTGCCGCACACGGTGCTGGATCATCGCTCGCCGATTTGGTGGGGAAATCTCGTGCTCGTGGTCATCGAGTCGGTGATGTTTGCCATTCTCGTCGCGGCCTACTTCTACCTCTACCAAAACTTCGAGCACTGGCCCCCTCCGCAGGTAAATCGGCTCCCGGTTGATTATGACCCCGTGCCAGCGCTGGGGATTACGACGGCGAACCTGATCATCATCCTCCTAAGTCTCGCGCCCATGCTGCTGGCGGATCGCGCGGCATTGCATCGCAAGCGCAGGCTGGTCGACTGGGGACTGTGGATCACGGTTGTCGTTGGACTGCTTGCGATTGGGCTGCGCTTTGGCGAATTGCACGCTCTGAAGGTCCGGTGGGACGACAACGCGTACGGCTCTGTCGTATGGATGATCTTTTGCCTGCACCTCACGCACCTGATCATCGGGACCGTGGAAAATGCGCTCATGGTCGTGTGGGTCACGTTGAAGGGGCTCGACGACAAGCACGCCCGGGATATTCGAGTCACCGCGGTCTACTGGTATTGGATCATCGGGACTTGGATCCCGCTCTACCTGATCATGGTCATTGGTCCGCGCTACTTCTGAGGCGCCATGGAAGTCACCGAGAACAACGACTCACGCTCTTGCGGCAAACTTTCGCTATGGATCGGGCTGCTCGGCCCTCCGATTCTTTGGCTCATCCAGTTTCAACTCAACTATTCGCTCGTGCCGTATGCGGCGATCACGGGGAATACCCTCGTCCTTCCCGGGAGCGCGGCCGGTTTTCTCTTGCTGTCGCTCGCATGCGGAATCCGGCCGCTCGCGTCATGGCACGCACAGCGGGAGGCTGAAAAGAAGAGCGGTGTCGCCCGGCAGTGTCGGCAGTTCATCGCGCTCATCGCTATTGGCATGGTCGCGATCTTTTCCAGCGTCATCGCGTGGCAAGGAATCGCCGCGCTCTCAATTTCTCCGCGGATTGAAGCGCGATGAAAACGGCCGCGCGATTGGCAGCGTGCCTGGTTCTCCTCGGGAGCGCGGCCTGGGGTCATCCGCTGGACGGCCAGATTCCTCCTGCGCAACCAGCCTTGAATTGGTCCTTCGAGCCAGGCGCGGTCAGCGTGCTAGCGCTTACGGCACTGCTCTACGCCGCAGGACTCATCCGGCTTTGGAACCGCATCGGCTTGGGACACGGTGTCCGACGTTGGCGCGCGCTCTCGTTTGGTGCGGGATGGGTCGTCACAGCGCTCGCGTTGCTTTCACCTTTGCACCAGTGGGGCGCAACTTTGTTCGCCGCGCACATGGTGCAACACGAGATCCTGCTCCTCATCGCCGCTCCACTCGTCATTCTCGGACGTCCTCTTCCAGTAATGCTCTGGGCCGCGCCGCGAAGGGTCCGTATCTCCGTCGGGCGCCGCATGCGCACTTGGCGGGGACCCTGGATGCTCTGCACCGGCGCGGCGTTCGCGTGGATTGCACATGCGACGGTGTTGTGGGTCTGGCACATTCCCGCTCTTTTTGAATCGACGCTTCACAGCGAATTCGCCCACGCGTTGCAGCACACGAGTTTCCTCGGGGCAGCACTCCTGTTTTGGTTCGCCCTCTTGGAGGGGCGCGATCGTCGTAGTGGCTTCGGAAGCGCCGTAATCTACCTTTTCACCACGGCAGTGCACACGGGGATTCTAGGTGCCCTGCTTACCCTCACTCGAACGCCGTGGTATCGCAGCTATGCGGAAACGTCGGGAATGTGGGGTTTATCCGCGCTGGAAGACCAACAATTAGGCGGCCTCATCATGTGGATACCGGGAGGGGTGGTCTACGTGGTTGCCGGCCTTGCGCTCTTCGCTGCATGGATGAACGAGGCAGTCCAGCGCAGCGCCGAAGGCGGAGGGGACGTCAAAGAATGTTGCGACGAAACAGAAACGTCCCCGATTACCGTCGTGATAAATGCCAAGTAGTTGCCAAGTTTCGATCGTCCTAACCTAGCAGGCAGCGTTCTTTAAGGCGTTGGTTGCGAGTTCGAGTTTCGCCCAACCCGCTTCCTCCGAACCCCTCTCCGGCGCGCGATACGAGGTATGTGACCGGATTTTGGGGATGTTGCGTTGCGCGAGGGAGGCTGGGGAAACGCGAGCCAATCTTGCTTTACGCCGCCGTCGATTCGTTCCAGTCCGCACCCCGACAGCATTGCTCTGGACGTCGACAGCATTGCTCTGGACGTCGACAGCGTTGCTCTGGACGTAGACAGCATTGCTCTGGACGCCGACAGCGTTGCCGCGAACGCCAACAGCGTTGCCCTGAACGCCGAAGCACTGCCCTGAACGCCGACAGCATCGCCCTGAACGCCAACAGCGTTGCCGCGTACGTCGACAGTATTGCCTTGGACGTCGGCAGCATTGCCCTCGTCGTCCGCAGCACTGCTTAGGACGTCGACAGCGTTCCTCTGAACGTCGAAAGCATTGCTCTATACGCCGACAGCATTGCTCTTACAGAAAGTCTCAACCGGCGCACAGCCAGGAGCATACGCCCGAAGCGTCCCAGGATTAGCCCGACTGACGCCCCAAACGCGCGTGCGAATGGAAGGGCCTGCGTCCCCGCTGCCCCTGCGCGAAGCGCAGCCGCATTGGGAACTCCGCCATCCTAATTCGGCCCTCGCCACACGCGATCGCAGTCTGACCGCAGGCTTCCACCGTTGCCAAAAGCGAAGCCTCGCGCCCGCTCCAGCCGCGCGTCGCCAGAACTCCGCTCGCTACTTCAAGCGAAACACAATCCGGGCCTTGTCCAGATCGTAAGGAGACATCTCCACTTTGACCCGGTCCCCCAACGCCAGGCGAATCCACCGCTTCCGCATTTTGCCTGAGATGTGCGCGAGCACAGTGTGCGCGTTGCCCAGTTCCACCCGGAACATGGTTCCGGCGAGAACGGCGGTGATGACGCCTTCGGTTTCGATTGCTTGTTCAGCCATGAGAAAGTTTTTCGACGCGAATGTTTGGTTGAGAGAAAGGGCAGAGCCTCAGATTCGGGATCGCGCCCCGCTACCCGCGAGGACGCGCCTCGGTGACCTTGATGTTGCGCGCGTCAAGATTCTGCTCGTGGAGCCCACGGATCGCGGCCGCGCCTTCCTCTGGGCTGCCCATCGTCACGAAGCCAAAACCGCGCGACCGGCTCGTTTCGCGGTCCATCATGATGATGGCGTCCGACACGGTGCCGAAGCGGGCGAACGCGTCCTCGAGGTTTTTCGTGGTGGTGTTGAAGGAGAGATTTCCTACGTACAATCGCATCGGTGGATCGGTGGACAAAGAGACTGAATCCTAGCGAAGCCGTTCCCGGGGAATCCGGGTTTCAAACCACCATCGAGACGAATCTCTTCTGAAAGTTTACCACGCGACGACCAAACGCAATCAATTCGAACGCGGCCACATTCGGTGTCTTCGCGCAACTAAGCAACGGGATTCTTTCGCGCGCCATTTCGAGGCCTCACGCCAAGGAGGCGACCCGGCGCCGAAAAAAAGACGCGGCGCCTCGAGTCGCCACGGGGAAAGGCCTTGCAACCCGTTAGGACGGGAGTCCCGCCCTTGTCCTGTGCACGCGTCCCTCAACATCGATTCACCGCATGCGAGAGGCCGAAACTGCACGGATTGCGCACCAGAAGCATTGAATCGCTACCTCATGAGAGAGGCTGCTCAGGATCGCTCGAGCCGTCGCGCAGTTTGGCCGGCGCATCGCCTGGCGATCCCAGTGGCACGATCTACGTGATCTGCCTTTCAAATCACCGTGAACGGTGCATAGTTCAATTCATTCCTTCCAAGCATGAAGCCACCGTTCCTCCGCGTCGCGGCCCTGCTCTTCACCTTTGTCGTTGCCTGGTGTGGCCCGGCAAATGGAGCTCCGGGCACTTTGGATCCCACCTTTAATAGTTCAGGGAAGCTTGTCGTCGATTTCGACCCTGGCTTTTTCGATGGCGCAAGAAGCGTCGCCGTTCAGGACGATGGGAAAATTCTTGTGGCTGGAATTGCCGAAAGTGGTTTCGCAGTGCTTCGTTTGAACCGGAATGGAGAGCTGGATACGTCTTTTGCTGGCACCGGCAAGTTGACGATAAGTTTCGGCGGTAGGGACGGAGCTCGCGACATCGTCGTGCTTCCAGACGGAAAAATTCTGGTCGGTGGAACCAGCGTGGGAAGGGTTAACCCGGCAGCCGACTTCGCTTTTGCGCGGCTCAACAGGGACGGAAGTCTGGACCCAACATTTGGTGACGGAGGCAAGGTCAAAGTCGATATATCCGGTTCTGAAGATTACCTCTATGACATCGCGCTTCAGCCCGACGGCAAAATCGTCGCCGTTGGATGGGGTTCCCTCAATGCCACCCAAACTGGAGCTGTCGCGCGCTTCAACACGGACGGTACGCTCGACACGACATTTAACGGCACGGGCAAGCTAGTCACACGCCTGGGATTATTCGGATCCTTCGTTGAAACTGTGGCAGTACAGGGGGATGGCAAGATACTCATCGGTGGTCGATCTTATGAATACCGGAGCCAAACACCGCATGCGGCAATCATGCGCCTGAACACGGATGGGAGCTTGGACACTTCATTCAACCACGTCGGTTATGTCCTCACACCAGGAGGAGAGATTTATAACTGGGCAGTGCAGCCAGATGGGCGAATCGTTGCGACGGGATTGAAAACCATATGGCGCTACAACGCCGACGGGACGTTCGATACAACATTCAACGGGACGGGCCGCTTGGACGCCAATATCCCATTTTACATCAGGGACGTCGCGGTCCAAAGCAACGGGAAGATCGTGATTGTGGGCTTTCCTGTAAATGGCAGCGGTTTCACGGTTGCACGTTTCGATAAGGACGGAAGCAGCGACACCGGCTTCAATGGCACGGGATCGGTGATTACTCCCGAATTACCGTACGCCTACGGAGTGGCGCTTCAAAGAAACGGTCGAATAATCGTTGTAGGTGAAGGTGCGGGGGTGGGCAGCGACTACAAGTTTGCCGTGGCCCGTTACTACGGCGGTGACGCCGTTCCCCAGCCTCCGCTTAGCCAACCGCTGCACGTCAGCAACTCGCCAGTTCCTGGTGCAGGAGTTGATCCGCGGATTCCTTCCGGTGCCGTCTGGAGAGACTTCGGTGTGCCGGCGATATCGTCGGCACATGCAACCGGGGTGGCATTTGTTGGAAGATGGATGAGTCCGAGTGGACGCGGCGCCGGGATATTCGTTGGCGATTCTCTGCGGGTGAAAGCTGGTGATCCGGTGCCAGGAATTGGGGGAGCAATCTTCCGGAGTTTCATGGATCCGGTCTTAAGCTACTCCGGCCAGGTTGCCTTTCTCGCGACAATTGGCGGGCCTGCCGTGAGCCGGGATAACGATACCGTCGTCGTTGGAGAAGTGCCGGAGTCGCCCGGTGCACCGGTTTCTCTGCGAACGCTTGCACGCGAGGGCGAGCCTGCGCCGGGCACACGCGGCGCGCTCTATCGGAACTTCCGATCAGTCTCAATTCAAAATGGCGAGGTAGTCTGGCTCGCCACGCTGGCCCACGGCACGGGTGATCCGAGTGTGGCTTCAGTGACCGATCTTGGGCTATGGAGTTCGTTGCCGGTCCCAAGCCTGCGCATTCGGGAGGGCGATTCTGTAGCTCCAAACAAGACCCTGCAAAGATTCGATGCGCTGCAGGCCGTGCGCGGATCGCCAGGACAGGGTCGCTCGCACACGGGGCCAAACTGGATCACCACCACCGCGCGATTCATCGATGGGTCCACCGCACTGCTGACGTCGCATTTCGACGGCACGAACGCCCCACTGACGATACAACTCGAGACAGGTGACGCGGTCTCTTTTCCAGTAGGAGCAGCGCTGGGGAGATTTGGCCCAGCCGCGTCGCTTACTGTCGCGAGTGCCAGGACCGCACTGCTGGCTCAACTCGCTCCGGGGGCCGGGGGAGTGACTCGAAACGATGCGAGGGGCATTTTGGTGGGCCGGACGGACACGTTAAGTCCGGTCGCGCAAATCTCGCAGCCAGCGCCGGGATTTTTGCCTGGTGTTGTGTTTCGCGATTTCAAAGATCCGCTATACGGCGGTTCGGCCTTCTTTCTCGCCAGAATCAGTGGTGCGGGAAAAACGCGCGCGAATGATTCCGTTCTCTATGTCGAAGCAGAAGAATCAGTGCAGCTGCTTGCGCAAGAAGGCGAGCAGCCACCGGAAACCTCGTCAGGGACCCAGTGGAAGAGTTTTGACTCCATCGCATTTCCAAGTCTTGGCGATGGACCAATGATCCTCGCATTCCTCGCGCGAGGCTTCGGTGACGTGGATACGACAAACCATTGGAGCCTGTGGAATACAGACTCATCCGGATCCCTTCGCCCGCTATTTAGGGAAGGAGATATCATCGGGAACAAAACGGTGCGGAGCTTTTCGTGCCTGAGAGCTGCGCGTGGCAGCCCAGGTGTCACGCGCGCCTTTGACGTTACTGGAAAGAAGATCGTCTGGCGCGCCGTCTTCACCGACGGATCGAAGGCGATCATGCAAACCGTGGCGCCTTAGTGGGAACTAGCTTGGCAGCGTTTCTCGACACGAATGGCGGCACGTTAGCCGATACTGTCCCGCGCATCACCAAGGTGTTCTGCACCATGGCGAGCGAACTGAATTCTCCACTCTTCGAGACAAATCCATTCCGTTTCTGAAAGGAAACGGTTTCCTAGCTGAGCATCAGCGCGACGTTCTGCTCAACGTGCAGTGCGGTTTCCTGCTCATTACGAACGAAGAGTCCACGACTTCCGCCCGAAAAGGCGTAGTGATCGCGCGAGTGAGTGCCGCTTGAGGAACCCACGGCGCGTGGTGGATGTGCTCGCCGGCAGGAAATGATCTTTGCCTATTGCGAACTATCGTATAGGAAGCACCTCGTCACTCCTCAGGACATGAAGCTCCGCACTCTTTCTCTATGGGCCGCGGTCGCGGCTACGTCGCCGCATGTTCGCGCCACGGAATCCGCCTTTAGCAGCGGTATCTTTACCGGCGACGCAACTTCCGGCGTAAGCACGTCCAAGACCTATGTCGCCAGTGCCAACGTCATTGGCGGTGATGTTTTGGTAAACGGCGTTACCTTCATTGGAAGTGGCGCCGGTCTTACTGGAACAGGTTGGGCTTTGGCCGGCATTCCGAATACCTTCGGCGGGGGCGGAAATCACACGACCACGTTCGGCGCGAGCTCCATCGACGATCTATTCGATGGGTTCCAATACGGCGGGAATCCCGGCACGCTCACGCTCTCCGGACTCACGGCAGGCCAGACCTACGTCACGACGCTCTACC
>CBHXZU010000031.1:0-17107 GCA_966125105.1 uncultured Prosthecobacter sp. | reverse complement strand
CGCCTTCAAGATGATCGACAAGGTGGACACGGAATTGGGCGAGAAGCTCGACTTCGCGTTTTCGCTGCAGCTTGGCTTTCTCACCGCGTGCCCCACGAATGTCGGCACTGGCATGCGGGCCAGCGCGATGATGCACCTGCCGGCGCTCGTCCTCAGCGAGCAGATCAACCAGGTCATCCAGGCGGTGAACAAAGTCGGCCTCGCGGTCCGCGGACTCTACGGCGAAGGCACGGAGGCGCTCGGCAATCTCTTCCAGATCTCCAATCAGATCACGCTGGGCGAAGAGGAGAGCGAAAGCATTTCGCGGCTGAACAAGGTGATCGAGCAGATCATCCACCACGAGCAAAACGCCCGGCACAGCCTGCTGCAGAAAAAGCCGGTGACGCTGTTCGACAACATCGGCCGCGCCTACGGCATCCTGCGTTATGCCTACAGCATGGCCAGCAAGGAGGCGCTCAATCTCCTGAGCTACCTGAAGCTCGGCGTGGATCTCGGATTCTTCGGATCAGAACACCGCGGCGTGATCGATGAGCTCTTCATCGAAACACAGCCGGCGCACCTCCAGAAGAGCACCGCGCAGAAACTGCAGGCCGAAGAACGCGACACCCTGCGCGCCGACATCATCCGCGTAAAACTCACGAAGTTCCCCAAGCCGAACATTCAAAACGCGCTCGAACAGAACAAACCTGCTCCAGGCAGCGAAGAGCCGAAGGAATAGGAGACGCGTTCATTAACTAAACGCGTCCCCATGGGCGGCCGGCGACCGAGTTGCGAGACGCCTGCGCATCGGCTTTTCCCAAATGCAAAGTCATCGGGAAAACAGTCGTTTTCGGCGTTGGCTCGGCCTAGAGAGAAGTCGGAATGACGATTCCCCATAACCCATTGGCGTCTCCCGCTCCCGACACTCCCCCGCCATCGACCAGTGAATCGCTGGTGGAGTTTGACTCGGTGAGCAAATCCTTTGGCAGCAAACAGGCGCTCTTCGACGTTTCCTGGCAGCTGCCTCGCGGAACCATCGGCGGATTGCTCGGCCCGAACGGCGCCGGGAAGACGACGCTCTTTCGCTTGCTGATGGGCATTCTAAAGGCCAGCAGCGGCGCCATACGCATCAACGGCCTCGACTGCTTTGACGATCGCGTGGAGGTGAAACGCATCGTCGGCTATCTCCCGGATGAACCGATTTTCTACTCCTACCTGTCGGGCCGGGAGATCCTGGAACTCAGCGCGGCGATGCACGGTCTCGACGCTCGCGCGGCGATGGGCCGGATTCTTCCACTCGCGGACCGGCTCGGCCTGGCGGATGCGCTCAATCGATTCGCGGAGGACTACTCGCGCGGGATGAAGAAGAAGCTCGGGCTCTTGCTCGCGTTGCTGCACGAACCCACGCTACTCGTTCTCGATGAGCCGACGAACGGCCTGGACGTGGAGTCCACGCGGCTCTTTTTCGATCTGATGGAGGAACAAGCTGCGGGCGGAAGGACGATCGTATTTTCCACGCATCTGCTCGATCAGGTGGAACGCCTTTGCACCCACGCGGCAATCATCCATCGCGGGCGATTGGTGCAATCGGGCTCCCTCGAAAGCTTGCGCGGCAATGAGCGACTGGAGGACGTGTTCGTCCGCCTCACTTCGACGAATTCCCCGTGAGCGAGGCCCGGAAACCCATCGGTTTTTTCGCGACGATTTTTCTGCTGTTTCGCTACGCGCGCCGGCGCAGCGCCGCGAGATCGGCACGACAATCGGAACTCATTTCGCGGAAGACCAATAAAGACAAAGCGAGCGGAAAGAGCCCGCTGGGCGTGCTGGCGACGTTGGCCGGGATCTTTTTCGGGTGCCTGATCCACTTCGCCTTTTACTCGGTAATCTGCACCGCGATGTACACAGGCGTCGTCGCTGAAGTGGAGCGCGATGGCCGCATCGCCGTGTCGAGCACGGCGGCTCAGGCCATCAAGGAACACGCGCGCAAATTCGCCAACGATCGGGGCTCCCGCAAAGACCTGGACGAGTTCGAGCGGCATGTTGCCTGGAAGGCGGCTAGTGATATCCAAGTCGCCTCGGGTAGCCGTCTCCGCGAAATCCGCGGCCAGGTCGTCGAGAAATACCGGCTATCCGGTGAATCGGGATTCGTTCCCATTCCCAGCAAGAACGAATACCTCGCGAAGAGCTCGCTTTGGAACTCCGCGACGTATGGCGCCTTAACCCTTGGGATCTTCGTTTGGATCTTGATGCTCGTTTGCCAGGGAGAGGGCCTGGAACTGGATATCCAGCGACGGCGTCACCCGGTGTGGGAATGGTTGCTCAGTCATCCAATCCGTCCCGCGGCGATGCTCGTGGCAGAAGGATTCACGCCATTTGCGTGCAATCCCATCTACTACACGGCGCCCGTGTTTTGGTTTTTGCTCCTGGGCAAGCTCACCTCGAACAGCGGCGTTTTGATCTTCGCCGTCGTCATTGGCCTGGTAATTGCCGCCAGCGCATCGCTCTTAAACAAGACGGTCGAATCCGCCGCGCTCTTGCGAATGAGCGTCCGGAATCGGGGCGCATTCCTCGGTATCATCTCCTGGCTGGGGTTTGTTCTCACGTTTGCGCCCTTGCTCGGGATGGGAAGCAGCGGATTGGCAAGCAGCGTGGCGCAGTGGCTGTACCCGGTGCTGGCCGGGATCCCGCAGAGCGCCGGCTCCCTGCTTGTGGGCATTGTGCCGGGACAGAGTCCCAGCCTCTCGCTTGCCCTGCTGGCCGGAATTCTCTTTGCCATCTTGATCGCGGCCACGGGTGTGGCCACCGCCGTGATCGCGGGACGACGGGGACTGCATGCGAGTGAGTCGATCATCGAGGCGGGGCCGAGCCGTCCCTTTACCGAAAGCTTCTTTGGCCGTCGGGATCCCGTCTTCCGCAAGGAATTGCTATGGTTCGCGCGCGATCGAGGGGCAATCGTGCAGGTGGTTTTGATCCCGGCAACCATGGCGGCGGTGCAGGCATTTAACCTGCGGGGTCTCGTCACGGAGGCAATGACCCAGTGGCAGATGTTTTGCGGCATGGGCATCCTGTGCGGCACTTACTTCCTGATGGTCCTCGGTCCGCGTTCGCTGGCGTCGGAGGGAACTGCCCTGTGGATTCCGCTCACCTGGCCGCGCGGACTCGAGGATCTGCTGCGAGCAAAAGCGCGCTTGTACGAGACCATTGCCAACGTGGTCGCCATCCCGCTCTTCGCGTTCGCGGTGTTCCGCTTCCCGGGGCATCTGCCAGGGATCCTCCTGGTGGCAGTTTGCTGGCTTTTCTTCGCGCGCAGCATGGCCATGCGGTCGGTCACGCTCGTGACCGTGGTATCCGAGTCCGGTGACGCCCAACCGCCGCCCGCGGGTGTTCGCTACGCGTCGCGACTGGGAGCGTTGGTCTTCGCCATGGGTGTAATTACCCGGAACTGGCAATTCGCCGTCGTCGGCGTGGTGTTCTCCTTGTTGGTCGCAGCGGCTGCCTGGCAGCATTTGCGGGCGCGGTTGCCGCACCTGTTTGATCCATGGTCGGAAAAGTTGCCCCCTGCGCCCACGCTGCTCCATGCAATGCTCGGAGTGGCGATCATGACCGAATGCATCGGGATCGTCGCCTCCATCGCCATGGTCATCGGAGGACCGCAGTCGCGCGATTTGGCCGTCTCCTTTTCCTATGGAATCGTGGCCTTGGTGACGTGGCAGTCGATGGCGGCATTCCTCCAAGGCCGGGGCGTGGAGAATAAGGACATTTGGAACTGGTCCGCTGACCGCGAAGTCCCTCCTGCCAGGTCACCCGACCCGATCGAAGGCGTTGCGCTCGGCGCGGGCACGGGGGTCATGCTGGCCATCTTCGCGCTCGGTTATCTCATCGCGCTTCGATACCTGCCGTTCACCCGGGATTTCTATGAAGCGTCGAGCCACTCGGACCTCACGACGACCAGCAAGCTGACCCTGTTTCTTCTCACCGTGGGTTTTGCTCCGCTGGCGGAAGAGTACCTCTTCCGAGGGCTCCTCTACCGCGCGCTGGATCGCGAATGGGGCGGATGGAAGGCCATCGTGGGAAGTTCGGCTTACTTTGCCATCTACCATCCTCCCCTGTCCTGGCTGCCCGTCTTCGCGCTTGGGTGCGCAAACGCTTACCTCTTCCGCAGGACCGGTCAGCTAAAGTGGTCGGTCATCACTCACGCGGTATACAATGCGATCGTGGTGGCCTTTCAGATTGGCTCGTAGCGTAGAGCATCTTTCAAGAATAGTTTCGCTTCGTCAGCACGACTGCGGAAAGGAGCGGGGGTGTTCAACCCGTGGGGCGAGATCGATGGAGCGGAGCTCTTGGTGTTGTTCGGAAGTTTCTTTTGGCAATCGCTATATAGCGATTGCCAAAAGCCTTTTCCTATTGCGACGCGGATGTGTCGCCACCTACGGGGCTCTCCTCGTTGCCTATTTACCCAGGGCGTCGCTCATTCTTCGCTGTGCCCTGGGCTGGTATGTGGTTGGGCCCTTGGCCCGCCGATGCAACGCCCCGCGATAGAACCGCGGTCGCACTGAAAAGCGCGGCCCTCCAAAAACACGGTTGCTGGGCTAGCTTGTGGCTGGGCCTTCGGCACGTCGCAACCGGAAGTTTCTTTTGACATCCGCTCTAGGCCCCCTCGGATGACCGGCCATTCATGCATTCTGATTGTGAAAATCGCATGAGACCCACTCCCGCATCCGTCGCATCCGTCGCATCCGTCGCGTCGTCGCGGTGAATACCGAAAAAGCAAAACGCGCCCGGCGCGTTGGTCGCACCGGGCGCGTTGCATTGGATCGATTCGCTGGCGCCTTTCTTCGCCATTTCCCCGACCTGGTTACGGCACAACGACCGTGACCTCCGTAGGTTGAGTTTCCCCGGCTTCGTTCCGGGCCGTCACGCTCACCACGATCGTGGTCCCGCCCGGCAAGCCGCTGAGCGTCACCGCGAGATCGGCAAAGAGGCCGACCTCCGTGAAGTCGCCGCTGCTGACCTGCGGCTTCCAGCTGACGCGGTAGTCCAGCGCGCGGGCCGAAGGCGCGTGGTGCACGAATACCTGGCCCGGCTGTCCCGGCGTGGCGGTGAGACCGGTGACGGGCGCGGGCGCGGGCTGATCGACCGGGCGGCTGAACCCGAATTCATACCAGCGCGCGTCGTCCGGCGGGAGCAGTTGATCCAGCTCTTCGCGCAGGCCACTGAGGCGCTTCGTCAAGCGCTTCACGGAGGCCTTGCGCTCCGCCGCAGCCACTTTGCTGGCTACGGTCGCCGCGTCCACGGCCTGCTCGGCCGTCTGGATGGCAGCAACGTGAACGTCCGCCTGCGCGGCCGTGATGTTCAGCGGCGCATTCTCATGCGCCGTGTGATCGCGCAAGTAAGCGCGAATGCGCAGCAGCATCGGCTCCGGATCACCCTTCGCCGTGCTCAGGGTACCCTTCGTGAAGCCCGCTGCTTCCCACGCAGGATTCCACGTGCGGCCGAGGTGATGCTTCAGCAGGTCCACCGCGCCCGACCAGAAAGCACGAGCGTCCTTCTTGGCCGCGCGGCGTGTCGCCTGGGCAGTCTTCAGCGCTTCGCGCTTGAGCTGCCACTCGGCTTCCTTGCCGCGGATGGCGGGCGTGGGGCCCGGTTCACCGACGAGATCCACGCGATCCGCCAAAATGCGGGCCGCCGTGTTCTGCGCCAGGGCTATTGTGACTCCGAGCGCTTGCGCGCCGGAGAGTGAACGACCCGACAGCACCACAAGCGCCGGGATCGAGGATGGTATTGTACGTGTAGTCATACGTGTCTCTTTCTTTGTTTTGGTTACGCGTTCCCGGGCGGGCTTTATGCCTGCCGTTCGACGCGGCACGAGAATCCCCGATCCCGAAAAAATGCGGAAGAGAGTGTTGGGGGGTCCAAAATCACGAAATCCGCATTTAAGCCTCTGGTCCTGAGTCCCTAAAACCAGGGCGAAAAAAGTCGTTTTTGGCCCCTCGCTTGGTTCTCTTTTTCGACAGGATTCACGCGATTCCAAGTTCCGAACTCATGCGAGTGGCTGCGAAAAACGCTCGCTGTTTGCCGCTACGCGGATTGACGGAAGCCGATTGAGGACATCGGCGCTCCCAGCCTACCGCGTCTGCGCCGGCTGAGGAGCCGCGGGGGCATTCTCGGCGCGTTGCCCCCGCCTCTTTCATCCCCGCATCGGGTGAACTTAACGAACTCCGCAAGGGAGAAGTCTAGTTCAGTTGCGGACACGGGGCGGAAAGCGGAGAACAGGAGGAGCGAAGGCAAGCCGAGTGCGGGGCGTGCACGCGGCGAATCGAAATTGCCGATCGGAGTCGGCAATCACAGAGTCATGCAAGCAGAGCGTCACGGCCGGATAACGCAGCCATCAATCCCAATGCAATTGTCCCGCGACGGATGCCGTTCGATCCCCGGATTAGGATCGAAGGGCATCGTCCTTCGAGGGCAAATCCGCGGATTCGCGTCCAAAGACCTTAACCTGCGCTAAGCAAAAGTGTTTTTCGATGCGAAGGACGACGTCTTCGGAGGGCAAAAACACAAATTCGCGTCGAAAGACGACGTCCTCAGGGAATAAAAAGTCTCGAACGAGGCTGAGGACGGTGTCCTCGAGGAAGAAAAAGTCTTTTTCGAGCCTGAGGACGGCGTCATTCGGCGACAAAAAGAGTTTTTCCGGTCGAAGGACGACGCCTTTCGACCATGCATTCCAGCGCGGCGGTGACGCTTAGGGGTGAGATGCACAATTCCGCGCTGGCCTGAAATCGTCGGTTGCGGCTGGGCGCGGCCGCTGCTTTTCCGTCACGAAAACCACTCCCATGAGTTCCCGATCAGGCTAACGCGGGTTCTGGCTCGGCGTCTCTATGTCGCATCAAAGCCACGGCGGCCTGCTGCGCGGCTAGAGACACGATGCAATAGGCGGCGAACCAATAGAAGCCGGGGCCGTACTCGGTTTCGAAATGGACCGGCTGTCCGACGCCCACTGATGATCGCGCGCCGAGATAGGCGGTGTAGATGGCGACCACAAAGACGTCCGCCATGCTCCATTTGCCAATGACGTTGATGGAATTGAGCAAGCCGCGCCGGAGTTTCGGCCGGGCGTGAATGGCGATGAAGAACAGGAGCACCTTTCCCAACGGAACGCCTACGCTGAAGATGAGCAAAAGCGTTCCGGCCAGGTAGCCTTTGTTTTCCAGGAGATAGCGGATCGTGACGACGATGGTTTGCGTCTGCACGTAAACAGTGGCGCCATCCATCTGCGCTTTGGCGCCCTCGATTTGTCCACGCACCACGCCGCCGGCGATTCGCCCGATAAACTGGCTCAACTCGGCGTCTGAAAAACTGGCGAACTTCTTTTCACTGAGAAACGGCCGGATCTGGGCCATTCGCTCGGGAGGGATTTGTGCTCCAGCAAGCTGATCGACCTTCAATCCGACACCCTCTACGTCGAGCACGCCGCGGATGGTCAGAGCATTTTTCGTGAGACCCGGGTACAAAAGCGCGAGCGTCACGACGATGAGCGAGATCGCAATCCAGTAGCGGGCCCGGGCGGACATGGTGGCGAATCTAAGCGGATCCAGAACACGTCGTCGAGCGGCACGCCACGACGCAGCCCGCCTGCCTGAAATGCACTCGCCTCGGTGGAGCTTTTGCAAGCGCGCGCGCGACCGGAGGGGCGGCGTCTCGCCGCCCTGCCACGAAGTGACACCCCGGCGCACCCCTCCGCCCGAGACTTTCGCGCGCAAGTCGGCCCCACTCACCGTTTCCTCGCTCCATCCGGCAAAGGATTTTCAGATCGGGCCAGGGTTGTGGAGTTTCCTCGGCTTGGGTTCGGCTTGCCGAAAGGCGGCGAAGACGCCGCCTCTCCCGTTCGCGGCGCGCTTGCGCGATATCTCTTTTCGCGTGTTTGCGGAGGGCTATCTCTGCTCCTAACTCCAGCGATGGAAGTCGTGGTATGCCGGGAACTCGTCGCGCCAATTCGAAGGCATGCGCGGGTCCAGCGTCACATGCGCGACGCGTTCCTCTTCCCCGAGATCGGTGACGATATTGCCTTGTGGATCCACCACGAGACTGCGACCGCAGTAGCTGAACTTCGGCTCATCACCCGTGCGATTCACCCCGACCACGTAAGCCTGGTTCTCGATGGCGCGAGCACGAAGCAGGGTGATCCAGTGGTCGATCCGGGTTTTCGGCCAGGCGGCGATCACGACAAATACTTCCGCGCCCGCTTTCGCGCCTCCGCGAAAGAGCTCCGGAAAGCGAAGGTCGTAACAAATCAGCGGGGAGATGAGCATGCCACCCCACACAAACGTGGTGCCTTCATACCCGCGATCGTGCACGAGGTCCTCACCGGCGCCGCTGAAAGGGCGTTGTTTCAGGTAGCGACAAAGTGGTTTGCCCGAGGATGAAAGCGCGATGGCTTCATTTTTTCCCAGGCCGCTCTCGTCCATGCGAACCGCGCCGCCTAGCACAGCGACCTGGTGCCCGGTGGCGAGCGACCGCAGGAACGGCTCGGTATCGAGCGCGCGCCCAGTGCAGGTCTTTTTAAGGTCGAGACTAAAACCGGTGGCGAACATTTCCGGCAACACAACGAGCGCGCCGGGCCGCGGCGGGTTCTTATGGAGAAGCTGTTCGACCTTGCGGAATGAGGCCCCGGGGTCTTCCCAAGCGGGGTTCAATTGGACAAACGAAAGGTCCATGGGCGATTCGGTGAAGGGTGGGTCTTAAGGAGCGAGTGCAAAACGGGGATGCTCCTTAGCAAAAATCAAACCGCCGGAACCCAGATGGGCGCCGGCGGTCGAAAAACGGTATTGGAGGGGAGAAAAATGCCTATGCTTCGGGCGTAGTCCTACGCTTTGGGCGCGGTCCTTACGCTTCGGGCGTGGTGCTACGCGTCCGGCTTCGTTTTGCGAAGACCGATCACGCGATCGCCTTCCTTCCACTGGCCACGCTTTTTGAGAACTTCGACGCGCTCGAAACGTTTGAGGACATTCCGTTTCGCCGCGATCGTGCTGGAACCTTTGAGACTGCGATGTTGCGACATATTTTTGGAAAAGAGGCGCGGACACTAGCCCCCAGTGGGACGCGCGCAAGCCGTTTTTTCCGTCGCAAATCCAACGACAATTTCAGTTGTGTCACCCATGGACGCCGATAACGTCCGGGGACGTTCACCATTACGTATGAATACCCGCCCTGCAACGCTTCGCCCGCAGTTCGCCTTCACGCTCATCGAATTGATCACCGTCATCGCCATCATCGCGATCCTGATGGGCCTCCTTTTTCCGGCGATGTCCGGAGCTCGTGAAAGCGCCCGGCGCAGCAAGGCGAGCAGTGTGGTTCGCTCGATCGTGAACGCCACGAAGAACTACGCCAACGACTACGGGAAGTTCCCGCCGGTCAAGGATGCGCTCACGGAATCCGGCGGAGATAGCAGCGGCGGAAACAAATCGGAAGGCAACTCCTACTATTCGTTTGGCGACAAGGAAGACGGCAAGTGCAAGGTCGACAACGACCAGTTGTTCGACGTCCTCCGAGCCATCAACAAGGAGCCGAATGACGACCACAAGCTGAACCGCCGGCAGCAGAAATATTTCGAAGAAGGCAAGGCGACGGACCCGAAGAATCCGCGGGAGGGATTTGCCGATGGAAACGACTTTGAGGACAACGTGAAAGGTCAATTGCTCGATCCTTGGGGCAAGCAGTACTGCATCATCCTCGACGCCGACGGTGACGAGACCCTCAAGCTTACCGATTTCTTCAAGGATCAGACGGAAGCCATCCGCTTCTCGGCCGCGGCATTTTCCATGGCCAAGAACAACAAGATTGGCGGCAAGGGATATGAAGGCCGGCTTCGCAAAGAAAAGTCCAACGAGGCGCCGGACGACATCGTTTCCTGGGAGTAAAGCGGGCTCATTAAATCCGCGGGTTTCGCGGGTGCTTTGCGGTTGACTCGTCAATCCGTTGTGTTACAGCCGGGCAATCGTTCCTGCTCGACACAATGTATTGCGCCAAATGCGGCAGCCTAGAGGATAAAGTCATCGATTCGCGGCTGTCCAAGGACGGCCGAAGCATTCGGCGACGCCGCGAGTGCCTCAATTGCACGAACCGGTTCACGACCTACGAGGAAGTGGAACGGGCGGAACTCCGAGTCGCCAAGCGCGATGGCCGGAATGAAGCCTTCCATAAGGAGAAGCTCCTGGGAGGCATGATCAAAGCGTGTGAGAAGCGACCGGTAAGCAGCGAAGTGCTCGAAACTTTGGCGGAAGAGATCCAGCAAGCGATCGAACTGGAGTTTCGGCGCGAGGTGCCAAGCCATGTGATCGGGGCCAAGGTTATGGCAGCCCTGCACGAATTGGACGAAGTCGCATACGTCCGATACGCCAGCGTTTATCGTCACTTTCAGGATATCGGGGAGTTCATCCACGAGATTCAAAAACTGGAAAAGCAGCCCAAGAAGGGCGGACCTCAACAGGAACTGTTCAAATGATCGCCTTCCGCGACGACCTTCCTCTGATTCGATTGCCTAACGGCCAATCCGTTGCCTTCGATCGAGATTGGTTGGCGCGGGCGCTCAACCTTGCCGCTCTACGATGCGGCTACACCAAATGGTGGCTCGCGACGCACGTGGCCGGGAGCGTGCAGGTGTGGCTCAAAACGCTGACCGATGAGCGCGTGCTGCCGGTCGATCAATTGACCCGCGCGGTGCGCTCGGCACTCCAGGTGATCGGCTATGCGGAAGTCGGCGAGCGTTTCGAGGCAGCCGCCCCTTTCGCCCGAATTTCCCTGATCGAACTGGCCCAGGAAGCCGGTGATTGCTTCGAATTGGGTTTCTTTGGAGCCCTTGGGAAGCGCCTCCACGACATCCTGGAACTGGGCGGGAGCTATTGCGAACTGCACGGCTTGGAGCACTGCGTGAAGCTCCTTCAGCACCGGAAAGTGTGGTCGCGCGATTGCGACGCCCTGCAGGCCGAGATCGTGTCGTATGCTCGGGCGCAAACCGGACGCGCCCGGTGCACGGCGGGCGAAACTGCGCCGGAACTCTTCCTCTACGTCGCATGACCATTTTCGAAAAGATCGCCGCCAAGGAAATCCCCGCCCGGATCGTGCATGAAGGCGACGACTTCGTTGCCTTTCACGATACGAACCCGCAGGCGCCGGTCCATGTGCTCATCGTGCCGAAACGCTGCATCCCGCGGGTGGCCGAGGCCGCACAAGGTGACGCCGAGTTGCTCGGCCGCCTGCTTTTGGCCTCGCGGGAAGTCGCGGAGAAGCTCCAGGTGTTGGAAACCGGCTATCGGCTCGTGATCAATAACGGCAAAATGGCCGGTGAAACGGTCCCCCACCTTCATATCCATTTACTGGCAGGCAGGGCCCTGCATTGGCCTCCAGGCTGATGGTTCAGACGCTGTACGGCTGGCGAACTAATAAATTCCACGCTAGAATTGTGGAAGTTCCAAGATTCGCCGCCGGCAGGCATGGAGTTTGCAGAGCGGCACGATTCGCTCCGATGCCAGATTTTGTCTATTTCCATCTACCCGTCATCGCCACGTTACTCGTTTGGGCTGAACGCATGCGCGAGGTGTTCACGAAGCGCGAGGTCGTCGCCGGCAAGAGGAAGGAAACGCTCACCTTCAATCTTTTCATGCTTTGCGGCGTCCTGATCGTTGCGGGAGGAATTGCCGAGTTTTACCTGCGGCACGAGGTTCTTCGCTGGGTGACCTTTATCCCTGGCATGCTCCTTTCGATTGGCTCTTTCGTGCTGCGCCGCGCCGCGATTCGCGCTCTCGGACGTTTCTGGAGCCTGCATGTGGAGATGCGGGAAGGGCATGAATTCGTAAAAAGCGGACCCTTCAGCCATGCGCGGCATCCCGTTTACTCCTCGATGGTCCTCGAGTTGCTAGGGATTGGCCTGATGCTGAATGCCTGGATCACATTGATCGCAGTTTTCCTCATCTTCACGCCGACTGTCATTGCGCGGATCCGCATGGAGGAAGAAGCGCTCGTGGAGCAATTCGGCGATGCATACCGAGCCTACATGCGTGAAGTCCCGGCGGTGATCCCGAGGCTTCGCCCGCTGGCCCAAAACCCATGAGCGGGAGACGCCGCGTTGTCATCACCGGCCTCGGGGTAATCGCTCCGAACGGGAATACGCTAAAGGACTTCTGGGCGAGCATTCGCGACGGGCGCAGCGCTGCCGCGCCACTCACCCGCTTCCCGGCAAACGATGCGCCGGTGCGGATCGCCTGCGAGGTGAAAGATTTTTCGCCGTCCAACTACATGGACGCGAAACTGGCGCGACGCCTGGATCGATCGATCCAATACGCGATCGCCGCCGCGAAGAGCTCGGTGGCTGACGCCAAATTGGACATTGCTTCCCTTTCGCCGGATCGCGTGGGAATTGCGGAAGGCACCACCGTCAGCAACAACGAGACAGCCGCCCGTGCCGACGAAGCGTGGAAGACGCGCGGTTATAAAGGCATCTCGCTTTTCGCCATGATCAATGGCTACAGCGGCGGCGGCAGCGGCGAGATCGCGATCGAGCTGGGCGTGCGCGGGCACGCGATCACTCTCAGCAGCGGGAGCGCAAGCGGGAATGACGTGATGGGCTACGCCTTGTCGATGGTGCAAAACGATGAAGCCGACGTGATGGTCGCGGGCGGCGCGGAGGCACCCATCATCCCGCAGATCTGGGGGACATTCTGCCAGGGAAAGGTGATGAGCCGGTCCAACGACGAACCGCGAGAGGCGATGAAGCCCTTCGACGTTTCCCGCAATGGCTTCGTCCTCGGTGAAGGCGCGGCATTTGTGGTGATGGAGGAACTTTCGCACGCGCTCGCAAGAGGCGCCCGCATCTACGGCGAACTCCTTGCGCATGGGCGCGCTTGCGAGGCCTACCACCCGGTCGCGCCGGACCCGACTGGGCTCGGCGTGCTCCAGGCAGCGCAACGCGCAATGGCTCGCGGCGGCGTGCAATTGACGGATGTCGACTACATCAATGCGCACGGCACTGCGACCGAGGCGAACGACGTCGTTGAAACGAAAGCGCTGAAGAAACTTTTCGGAAAATACGCGCACCGGATCGGCATCAGTTCGACGAAGCCGGTCACCGGGCACCTCATGGCAGCGGCGGGCGCAATCGAAACCGTGGTCACTTCGCTGGCGCTTTATAACCAGGTCATTCCTCCCACACCCAATCTCCGCGTGCCCGATCCGGAATGTGATCTCGATTACGTGCCACGCATCGCTCGTCCTTACCCGATTCGGGTCGCCTTGAATCTCAGCAGCGGATTCGGAGGAAAGAATTCCTGCCTGGCCATGCGCCACTGGGCGCCGACGACGCAATGAAGCTCTTCCAGTACGTCCCGCTCCTAGGCGCCATCTTCAATTTGGCGTTGTCCGCGTTCGTGCTGGGAAGTGATCGGCGCTCGCGCCTGAACCAGATCTTTTTCTGGTGGAGCCTGTGCATCACGATCTGGAACTTCGGCACATTCCTGCTCTTCCGGGCTGCGAATCCCGAGGACGCTTATCGGTATGCAAAATTGATGCAGTACGGGGTGATCTTCATCCCGGTCACGATGCTGCATCTCTGCTTGTTGCTGACGGGAAACCGTCCGCGACAGTGGCTGAAGTGGCTTTATCTGTTCCACGCCGGGCTGGCGGTGATGAATTTTTTCGACCTGTTCATCAAATCCGCTCATCATGTGGGCTACGCTTACTACTCGGTGGCGGGCCCAGGGTTCTGGATCTTCACGCTCGCTTACACCCAATCGTTCGTATCGATCGTCCTCCTTTGGCGGAAGCGTCGTGAAATGCCGCCGCGGCAACGCAAGCGCTTCAATGGCGTGCTCGCGGCACAGACCCTTCTGGTCGCGCTCGGGTCCAACGATATTCTCCCGATTCTTGGAATTGATCATTACCCGATCATCGGGCTGCCCATCGTGCCTTATGGCAGCCTCGCGGCGGTCGCCTACGGGGTAATGGTCGCGTACTCCGTGTTTCAGCACCAGTTGCTCGACGTCCACCTGGCGCTCGGCCGGTCCGCCGCTTACCTCGTGCGGTTCGTCTTTCTCGTGCTGATTGCGGTCGTCCTTCAGCTCTGCGTGGTGACGTTCGCGCCGGCCGGATTCATGAGCGGCCCGGCGATTATCAGCACGATCGTGGTCCTGATCTTCGCGTCGTTGATCGGGTCGTTCCTCTTCCCGAAGTTGCTGGGCGGAGCAGCGGAGGAACTCGAGCGGCGGTTGCTGGGCGACCACTTTGAGTATCAGGACAAGGTCCGCGCGTTTACCGAAGCCACGAGGTGGCACGTGGACCTCTCCACGCTGCTGAATGATCTGCATCACCTCTTGGTGAGCACCGCCCGGGTCAAGGCCTACTGGATCGTGCTGCTCGATGAAACCAACCGGGCATTCACGCTCACTCGCGCGCATCCTTCCCAACCGCAGCGGCAGCTCGGCGATATTCGCTCCGATTCGCCGATTTTCCGCTACTTTCTGGAGCAAAACCGCAGCTTCCTTTCCCTCAATACCGCGGCCGATCCAAACAGCGCATTGGAAACTTCCGCGCGCGAGCAATTGCGCCAGTTCGTCGGCGACATCGCCTTTCCTCTGCTCGTCGAGGAACAGCCCGTTGGCCTTTTGATCCTGGGCGAAAAGACGACTGCCGAGCCGTTCACGCGCACGGACACCCAGCTGCTGACTTCACTCACGCAAAACCTCGCGTTGGTGATTCATCAAATCACGCTGAAGAACCAACTCCTCTTTAATCAGGAACTGGACCTGCTTGGCCGCATGTCGCGCGGCATGGCCCACGATTTGAACAACCTCACCACTCCCGTTTGGACGCTGCTCCAACTCGTCGGTGAAGGCGTGCCCACGGAATCGCTGCGGCACGAGCTCGTCCCAATCGCGATCCGGAACATCCAAACGATGCGCGCTTACATCAAGGAAGCGCTCTTCTTCTCGGAAAACCTGCGGCCGGACACGCAACTTGGCCGCCTCGACGCGCTCATCCAGAGCGTGGTCGATCTCGCCCGTGAAAATCGGCGCAAAGGAAAGAACATCCGCTACGTGGTCGACACTGGCGGCGAAGCCCTCGTCGAGATGGATTCGGTGCTGATCCAGCGGCTGCTGATCAACGTAATCGCCAATGCGATCGACGCTTCGCGCAGCGACTCGGAGGTCCGGATCGAGCTGCTGCGCCTCGTCAAAACGGAAACGAACCGCGATTGGTATCGCGTTCGCATCACCGACCACGGCACCGGGATTCCACCAGAAGACCAGAAGCGGATATTCCAGCCATATTTCACCACCAAAAAGACGGGCGACGAAAACCGCGGCTTCGGCCTCGGACTCGCGATCTGCCGCAAGATCGCCACGCTCCATGGTGGCAACTTAGTCGTTCAGAGTGAATTGGGCCGGGGAACTACCGTCAACCTCGACTTGCCCAGCCGGCAAAAAGGCGGCATATCCCCCACCGCACCTCCCCCGCTGGCTCCGTCACCCACCTCCCAGTCTGCCAGTACCTGATACATGCGAACCCTTCTCGTTATCACGCGTCAGCCGATGTTCGCATCGGCTGTGGAAGCCGCGCTCGACCCGGCGCGCTTCCGCGTGATTTGCAAGGAAGACGCCGTCACGGCCGGAGCGTTGCTTACGCGCGGAGCGATTGATGGCGCGATCCTCGACCTGGACGTCCACGATGCGCTCGCGATCCGCGGCATCGAAGAAATCCGCGCGCTCGCGCCGGAAACTCCGCTGATCGTCTTCGCCACCGCCGGGTACCAAAGCTGGGAAGAACAAGCTTACCTGCTCGGCGTCACGCACGTGCTCGAGAAGCCGGTGCGCGCGCGTCTGCTCCAAAACCTGCTCGATCGCGCGCTCGAAGATCGCGGCGAAACGCTCGTGCCAGTCGTGGCCGCGCCGGCTTACCAGAATACGCTGCAGCCCGTCCCGCATTCGCGCGCGCTCGAGCCGCTGCGACGGTTTTCCTCACTGCTGGTGCACAGCCTGGATGCGCGCCAGTTGCTCCGCGACGCGCTGCAGCAACTCCGCGAGGCATTGGGCATCAATCGCGCCGCCGTGTTCCTGCGTCGACCGAGCGCGCTGAATACCGACGGCATTCCATCGACCGATGACCACTGGCTCCGATCCGCGCACACGATCGGCCATGAGCCTGGCCTGATCCAGGAGTTCCCGCTGAGCCTGGCGAACGGCATCGGCAATTACCTCTACAAACACGCGCGCATTCTTCGCGCCGACTATCCCGAGGCGCGCGCCAACCGCGAGATCTCCAAGGAGTTTGCCACCCTTGGCAGCGCGATCGCCCTTCCAATCCACGATCGCGAAATGCTGCTCGGCGTGCTCGTGATCGATGAGCGCATCACTGGCGGCGGTTTCGGCGACGACGAACTCACGCAGCTTTTCCACTGGCTCGAGGAACTCGGCGTGGCGCTCCGCAACTGTTGGCGCCACGAACAACTGGCCGCGACGCACGGACTCATCGATGACATCCTCGCCGGCATCGGGAGCGGTTGCGTCGTCGTCGGCGCAAACTGCGGCGTGCTGCATGCGAATGGCGCCGCCTTGCGTCTGCTCGTCCCCGAGCGTCGGAATTCCACGCGCCTGGATTTCGCGGAGATCCCGCAATCGATTGGCAGCAAAGTATTCTTCGTTCTGCAGAAAGGAGAAACCGTTGCGCCGTTCAAATGGAAGCCGCACGGCCGCGCCGATGTCTCCTGTCGCGTCAGCATTCAGCCATTCAGCGTGGGGCAAACAGGACGCCCTAACGCGGCGCTCGTCGTGCTCGAAGACATCACCGAGCAGGAACGCGCCGCCCAACTGGAAATCGAAGCGAGCAAGCTTCGGCTCGTTCGCCAGATGGCCTGGCACCTCGCGCATGAAGTGGGCAATGCGGTCACGCCGATTTCGACCATGCAGCAACTCCTCGAGTTGCAGGGCGACGACGCGGACGTTCGCAAGGAAATGTCCACCGTGCTCGCAGGCAGCGTGAAGCGCATTACGCGGCTCACGCAGCAGATGAACTTCCTCAGCCGCGAGTGGGACGGGCATTCCGGCGAGACCGCGCGCCTATCCGATATCATCGCGAACGCCTA